>JBOIFZ010000439.1:0-7177 GCA_050741735.1 Burkholderiales bacterium | reverse complement strand
TCGCGCAAGCATTGGCAGCAGGCGGTTGGCTCTTCCGGCACCGCGCGCGCGATCGGCGACATTCTCGAAGCCAACGGCTGGAGCGCATCGGGGGTCACCATTGACGGCATGGAGCGTCTGCGCGGCGCATTGCTCAAGGCGGGCGACGCGGCCAAGGTGGCGCTGCCGGGATTGCGGGAAGACCGGATTGCGGTGCTGCCCGGCGGGTACGCGATCATGAGCGCGATCTTTGCCGAACTCGACGTCGAACACATGGCGCTCGCCAACGGCGCGATGCGCCAGGGCATCCTCTGGGACATGATCGGCCGGGCGCATCATCGCGACATGCGCGAACTCACGGTGCGCCAGTTCATGAAGCGTTACCACGTCGAGTCCAACCATGCGCATCGGGTCGAACGCCTGGCGCTGAAGCTGTTCGAGCAGCTGGCGGGCGGCGACAAGGCGCAACGCGAGTACCCGATGTGGCTGCTTTCCTGGGCGGCGCGCCTGCACGAGATCGGGTTCACCGTCGCGCATACCGGCTACCACAAGCACTCCGCTTACATCATCGGCCACGCCGACATGCCCGGCTTCTCCAAGATGGAACAGGCGCAACGGTCGCTGCTGGTGCTGGCGCACCGCGGCTCGCTCGACAAGCTGCGAGGCATGGTCGCGAAGGACGTCGACTGGACGCTGCTGGTCGCGCTGCGGCTGGCGGCGCTGTTGCACCGCAGCCGCTCGGACGTACGGCTGCCGGCGATCCATGCAGCCACGAAGAAGAGCACGTTCACCGTCGAGCTGGATGCACGCTGGCTCGCCGCCAATCCGCTCACTGCGGCCGAACTGCGCGACGAGATCAAGGACTGGAACAAACTCGGCATCGAACTGTCTGTGCCGCAGCTGGCGGAATTGGAAACCGAGGCCATGGCTGGGAACTGAATTCGCCGCCGGGAATCACGGTGGCATGTCCGTTCGGGTCGGATGCCACGCGAGTGCGGCGGCGCCTGGCGGGGACCTCGATCAAGGTCCCTGTGCCTTTCCCGCTACGTTCTTTTGACTCTGACGCTTAATCAGCCGCAACCCTTGCGATGCTGCATACTGCTGTTTTTACAAGAAAAGCCGGGCAAGCATTAGAATTGCGGCATGGAATACCGAAGGGCGCGGATTTGAGCGCCTACCAATGCGATCTGCACCGCTGTCATCGATCCGGCAAAAGACACGGAAAATGAACAAATCGGAAACAATTCAGAACATCCTGCTTGGCGTGGGCGCCTTGGTGCTGATCGCCGCGCTGGTGTTTTTGTACAACAAGACGCAGGCGGTGGATTTGCGGGAAGAGAACGAAATCCTGGGCCTGCTGCGCGATCTGAAGGAAATTGACGGCCGCTGGGATTTCGATGTGTTGCGGGCGAGCCTGGAACCGGATGTGGCGGCGCTGCCGCCGGTGGATCGCCGTTCCATTGCCGAAAGGGCGCTGCGCGCACTGGGCGATGCGGCGGGCAAGAATCCCGCATCGGTGTTGAATGCCAGCCTGCCGGAACTGGCGAAAGCGATCATGGAAAAGGCCCGGCTCGTGGAGGAATTCAAAGTCGAGGACGCGGCCGCCAAAGCGGGCCTGAATGGACTGGTGGGCAACGCCATGGAACTCGGCGCGCAGGCAGCGCAGCTCAAGGTCAAAGTGCCGGGGCTCGAGTCGCTGCTCAACCGGTTGGTGGCTGGCGCGCCGCTTTATTACTGGCTCGCGCAGGAGCCGCAGTTCCGCAGCATCGAATCCGCGCTGGGCGAGCTGCACAACGCCATGGCCGCGATGCCCGAAGCGCTTCGGGCCAAGGCGGAACAGACCCGCGACGCTGGCCGGGCGCTGCTCAAACACAAGCCCGCCGAACAGAAACTGGTCGCGCAGATCGCACTCCTGACTTCGGGACCACGCCTGGACAGTCTCACCAACTCCTTCAGCCGCCAACTCGAGACCACGCTGCAGGGCAAGGAGTTGTTCCGCGTGTACCTGATTGCCTATGCCGGGTCGCTGCTGATCCTGCTCGGATGGCTGGGCGCCAAACTCAGGGCGGCCAATGTCGGCCTCGAACACCGGGTGCAGGAGCGCACCCGCGAGCTGTCGGACGCGCTGCGTCACCTCAAGGAGTCCGAGACGCAATTGATCCAGTCAGAAAAAATGTCCTCTCTCGGGCAGATGGTTGCGGGCGTGGCACACGAAATCAACACGCCGCTCGCCTACGTCAAGAACAGCCTGGGGACGGTGGCCGAAAAACTGCCCGAACTGGGGACCGCGCTCAGCGAGACCGAACAACTGCTCACCCTGATGCAGGCCGGCGACGGCGCCAATCCGGAACAGCTGGCACGCCAGTTCTCGGTGGTCTCGCAGCATGTCTCGACGCTGAAGAGCCGCGACGTGATAAAGGAATTGTCCGGGCTCGTCAATGACGGTGTGTACGGCACCGGACAGATGGCGGAGATCGTCGGCAACCTCAAGGACTTCAGCCGGCTGGATCGCAGCAAGGTCACCCGCTTCAACCTGAACGACGGGCTTACCAGCACCCTGCTGCTTGCCAAGCATCTGCTCAAGTCGGTTACCGTGGAACGGAAGTTCGGAGAAATACCCGCCATCGTGTGTTCCCCGTCGCAGATCAACCAGGTATTCCTGAACCTGATCACCAATGCCGCGCAGGCAATGGAAAACGCCAAAGGCACCATGACGCTGACGACGCGCAGGGAGGGCGAGGGCGTTGCGGTCGACATGCTGGACAACGGCAGGGGAATTCCGCCCGAGGTGCTGCCGAAGATTTTCGATCCGTTCTTCAGCACCAAGGAGATCGGCAAGGGAACCGGCCTCGGACTCTCCATCTCCTACAAGATCATCCAGCAGCACGGAGGCCGGATCGACGTGAAGTCGGAGGTGGGCAAGGGCACCCGATTCACCGTTCACCTGCCGCTGAAGCCACCCGCCGATGCGCAGATCGACAAGTAGTCAGTAACACATGGTGCTACCCGAAAAAATCGGCAAGTACGAAATCCAGGGTGTGCTCGGGCGCGGCGGCATGGGCGTGGTATACAAGGGTTTCGATGCCGCAATCGCGCGCGGGGTGGCGATCAAGGTGGTCACCAAATCCTCGCTCGACCCGGAAGAACTCAAACACGTCATCGGCCGTTTCCGGCATGAGGCGCGCGCGGTCGGCCGGCTGGTGCATCCGCGCATCGTGCAGATATACGACTACGGCGAGGACGACCAGATCGCCTACATCGTCATGGAGCTGGTCAACGGCAAGACGCTGAAGCAGCACCTCTCGCGGGGCGACAGCTACGAAATCCGGGAAAGCGGGGAAATCATCCGCCAGTTGCTCGACGGCATCGGGCATGCGCACGGCGAAGGCGTCGTGCACCGCGACATCAAGCCTTCGAACATCATGATCAACAACGACGGGCGCATCAAGATCGGCGATTTCGGCATAGCCCGCACCGAAGCCTCGGGGCTCACGCAGGCCGGCGACGTGCTCGGCACGCTGCACTACATGGCGCCGGAGCAGTTTCTCGGCGCCGAAGTCGATGCGCTGGCGGACCTGTATTCCATCGGCGTAATCGCCTACGAACTCCTGACCGGAAAGAAGCCGTTCGGCGGCGGCAAGGTCGAAGTCATGCAGCAGGTGCTGAACCAGGTTCCGGAAAATCCTTCCCGGATCAATTCCAGGTTGTCGCCGCTGATCGACCGGGTCCTGCTGACGGCACTGGCAAAGAAAAAAGACGAGCGCTTTCCGAGTGCGAAGGAGTTTTCCGAGGCGATCCGCGAAGCGATCGACGTATCGCTCAGCCTCGATGCGACGGCGCCGGCGCCGAAAACCGCCGCCACGTCCGCAGCCGCGCTTCTGAACGCGGTGCGGCTGCTCCATACCGCGCCGGCTGCCCGTGGCGGCGCGATGCCGGCCGAGGACCCGGTGCAGCCGGTCACCGGCGACAGCGCCATCAGCCTCGATAGCAGCGTCAGAAAAGCGCGCCTGCTCCTGGTCGATGACGAGGAACGGATTCTGACCGCGCTCAAATCCCTGTTCCGCGATCGTTACCATGTATTCACCACTACCGACGGCAACAAGGCGCTCGATTTCATCCGCAAGCACTTCATGCACGTGATCATCAGTGACCAGCGCATGCCGGCGATGCTGGGGGTTGATCTGCTGCGCCAGTCGCGCGAGATCTCACCGCGCAGCGTGCGCGTGCTGCTCACGGGCTACTCCGACTTGGCGGCCATCGTCGGATCGATCAACGACGGCGAAGTCTATCGCTTCATCAGCAAGCCGTGGGACAACCGAGAACTCCAGACCATCGTGGTCGAGGCGGTGACCATCGCACTCGAACTCGCGGACACCAAGACGGTGGCCGCCGAGTTGCCCCGGCACATGGACGCCGGCGTGCTGGTGCTCGACAAGGACGAGGAGATTTTCCGCGTCGTTCGCGAACTGATCGGCGACCTCTGTCCGGTTACCTATGCCTGCGACGTCGACGCGGCGCTGGCGGTGATGCAGAAGCGGGAAATTGCCGTGGTCGTGACAGACGTCGATTTCGGCCAGAGCCAGCTGACCGCGATGCTGAAACTCCTGAAGCAGGAGAATCCCCAGATACTGTCCATCGTCGTAACCGGCGCTTCCGATTCCGAACTGGTCATCGAACTGATCAACCAGGCCCAGATCTTCCGTTTCCTGAACAAACCTGTGAACGTGAAGATGATGCGCGGCCACGTGCATGCCGCGCTACAGCGTTACCTCGCCTACAAGCAGGCGCCGAAACTGGTCAAGGCGCACAAGGTGCAGGTCGTCGAACTGGTGCGCGAATCCTCGCTCGGGCAGCGCATACTCGACAGCGTCAGACAGTTGCGCGGGCGCTGGTCCGGCTGACGTTTCCGGTGCCGGCGCGAGCCTGTTGCATCGAGTTCAGCTTTTTTCCACTTTCCCGCCTTTATCCAGGCACTGCTTCTCGGTCATCGACACCCACCCCTGACTTTTGCAGGCGTTCTGCCCGCTGCAGCTGTTTTTGGCGGACGAACACTCGCTCTTGCCCTTGCAGGCATTGACGCCTGCGCAATGCACCTTGGCTTCCTTCGTGTCCGCCGCTATGACGCGGGCCGAACCGTTCAGGAACAGCCCGGCAGCCACTACTGCAAGCGCGGCGCCCGAAACGGCTCTCATCGTATTTCTCTTCCTTTCGTCCATTTTCCACTCCTTACGTTACTTGGTTAAAGACACGACACTGCTGGAACGCACCTCTATCAAGTGAATAACTCGCGGAGAGGCAGAGCGATTGTCGCGTAATTCACGTCGCTTGTTGCCGACCGCGTAACTACATCAAAAGCTGACAGGTTCTCTTACACCTGGTTGCCATCGTCGATGGAGATTAGCCTCAACGTACCCGGCGGCGATGAATCAGAAAGTACGCCGCAGGCAGCACGATCATCGACAGCAGCGGCGCAGAAATCATTCCGCCGACCATCGGCGCAGCAATGCGCCGCATCACCTCCGAACCCGTTCCTGTGCCCCACATGACCGGCAACAATCCCGCGATGATCACGGCAACCGTCATGGCGATCGGCCGCACTCTCAGTGCCGCTCCCTCGACGATTGCCTGGGCAAGTTGTTGCCGGTCGGCAAGGCGTCCTTCGGCCGCGCGGGTGGCGACCGCCTGATTGACGTAGATCAGCACCACCACACCGATTTCCGCCGCCACGCCGCCCAGTGCGATGAATCCCACGGCGGAGGCGATCGACATGTTGTAGCCGAGCAGGAAAATCAGCCAGAAGCCGCCCACCAGCGCAAAGGGCAGCGTGGCCATGATCAGCAACGCTTCGCCGAAACGCCGGAACGTGAGATAAAGCAGGACGAAGATGATCACCAGTGTCGCCGGTATGACAAGCTTGAGCTTGGCGGTCGCCCGCTCCAGGAATTCGAACTGGCCAGACCACGATATCGAGTAGCCGGCCGGGAGCTTGATGTCTTTTGCGACTGCCTGCTGCATGTCGCGCACCGCGGAACTCAGGTCGCGCCCGCGGATGTCGATGTATACCCAGCCCGACAGGCGCGCGTTCTCGCTCTTCAGCATCGGCGGCCCGTCGGTGATGCGGATTGCCGCCACATCGCCGAGGCGGATCTGCGCGCCGTGCCCGGTCAGCACCGGGAGGCTGCGCAGTTTCTCGACCGAGTCGCGTACTTCGCGCGGATAACGCACGTTGATCGGGAAGCGCTGCAGTCCCTCGACGGTCTCGCCGATGTTGTCGCCGCCAATGGCCGCAGCGACGATGCCCTGCACGTCGGCGATGTTCAGCCCGTAGCGCGCCGCCGCGTCGCGATCGATTTTGACGTCGATGTAACGCCCGCCGGATAGACGCTCGGCGAACACGGACGTGACTCCCGGCACGGGCTTCAATACGCGCTCGATCTCGGCCGTAATGCGATCGAGCTCCCCCAGGTTCGTTCCCGCCACTTTCACGCCCACCGGGCTCTTGATGCCGGTGGCGAGCATATCGATGCGATTGCGGATCGGCGGCACCCAGATGTTCGACAATCCCGGCACCTTGACGATGCGGTCCAGTTCCTCGACCAGCTTGTCGGGCGTCATTCCAGCCCGCCAATGCTCGCGCGGTTTGAACTGGATGGTTGTTTCGAACATTTCCAGCGGCGCCGGGTCGGTCGCGGTCTCGGCGCGTCCGGCTTTGCCAAACACGCTCGCCACCTCGGGCACGGTCTTGATCAGCCGGTCGGTCTGCTGCAACAGTTCGGACGCCTTTCCGGCCGATAGTCCCGGCAGGGCGCTGGGCATGTACAACAGATCGCCTTCGTCGAGCGGCGGCATGAATTCACCGCCGATCTGCCTGGCCGGATGAATGGTCGCCAGCAGGATCAGCAGCGCGACCACCAGCGTGGTTTTGGGGAAAGCCAGCACCTTGTCGAGCAGCGGCCGATAAAGCGCGATCAGTCCGCGGTTGAGCGGGTTTTTCATTTCCTCGGGAATTTTGCCGCGGATGAGATAACCCATCAGCACCGGAATCAGCGTCACCGCCAGGCCGGCGGCGGCGGCCATCGCATAGGTCTTGGTATAGGCCAATGGAGAGAACAGCCGGCCTTCCTGCGCCTCCAGCGTGAACACCGGGATAAACGACAGCGTGATGATCAGGAGCGAGAAGAACAATGCCGGCCCCACC
>JBOIFZ010000438.1:0-11709 GCA_050741735.1 Burkholderiales bacterium | reverse complement strand
GCATACCCCCTTCGAGGGCGGCAAGCCGCTGGCGCCGGATGAAAATCCGTGGACCACGGTGGCGCCTTCGGCGCTGCCCTTCGGTCCGGGCTGGCATGTTCCGGCGGCGCTCACGAAACCCGGCATGCAGGAAGTGAAGCAGCAGTTCGCGGATGCCGCGCACCGCGCGGCGCGCATCGGTTTCGAGGTCATCGAACTGCACGGCGGCCACGGCTATCTTCTGCACCAGTTCCTGTCGCCGATCTCCAATCGGCGCGACGACGAGTACGGCGGCTCGACGGGCAATCGCATGCGCTTTCCGTTGGAAGTGTTCGAGGCGGTGCGCGCGGTGTGGCCGGACGATCGTCCGCTGGGCATACGGGTGTCGGCGACCGACTGGATCGAGGGTGGCTGGACGCCGGAGGAAACGGTGGTGTTTGCGGCAGAATTGAAGGCGCGCGGCTGCGATTTCGTCGACGTTACCTCGGGTCAGCTCGATCCGCGCCAGCAGATCCCGATGGCTCCCGGCTACAACGTGCCTTTTGCCGCGAAGGTTCGGAAAGAAACCGGCATCGCTGTGATGTCGGTGGGAATGATCTCCCGGCCGCGGCAGGCTGAGGACATCGTCGCGGGCGGTAAAGCCGACTTGGTGGCGATCGCCCGCGCGATGATGGATAACCCGCGCTGGGCCTGGCATGCGGCGCGCGAGCTCGGCGCCGAGACACCCTATGCGCCCAACTACGTGCGCTGCAGCCCGGCGGTGTGGAAGCCTTGACCCGGGGCCGGGGAAAACTGGGGGGTCAGAGGAAAACTGAGGGGTCAGGCCTATACTTTATAGCGTTCAACGACCTTCGCCCGCGGTCTGTCAAGAGAAGCGGACTCGATCTCAAAACGAACTGTTCGGCGGGTGGACAAAGACAACAGGCGAAGCCATAGCAACGACGTTACGCTTCGCTCCTGTCGAGGACCGGTCTCCAGCGGTTGCCCCGGGGCGGTGAGGTGGTGGAGCGCCCCGGCAAACCCGTGACGTAGTGGTCGGCTCATTGCATGAGGCTATGCTCGATCAGTTATAAAGTATAGGCCTGACCCCTTAGTTCTTGACCCCTTGGCTCTAGCTGACCCCTTAGTTCTAGCCGTCAGCGCGGCCTGTTGGCGTCGACCGGCCGCAACAGGCGGTTCGCTTGCGCATATTCGACATCGGGTTGCTGCTTGAGGCGTTCTAGCAGCGCCAATGTCAGGCTAGTCATGTCGTAGCTCAGCACGGTGGCACCGGTCGGATCTGTTTGCAGCCGGGGCCGCAGCAAGGTGCCCGAAGCGAGTTTTGTGGCCAACGACCGTGGTGATGCCTGCGGTTTGAGCTCGATGCGAACCGATGCCTGCTCCGATGGCAGGCCGGGCGCTGCCGGAGGGTTCGCCACAGCGCGCGCGACGCCGGGTTCGCGCGCGGCGCGCTGCGCCAGCGAGCGCAGCAGCGAATCGCGGTCAATGGCGAGCAAGGCCTCGCGCCCCGAGGTCACCTGCACCAGCCTCAGCGGCACGCCCAGCTCGGCCGACAGCCGCGCGGCAACAGGCGCCGCCGATTCCATGGTCCGCGTACCGCTGAGCACCGCGGCCAGCGATGCACCTGCCTCGCTGGTGTCGCGGAACTTGACGATCACGTCACCGGCCACGATGGATGCGTCCGCGCGTGGCGCCGAAGCGAATGCGGGTGCCGGTGGCTTCACCATCACCAGCATTACCACGAGCATCAGCACCAGCTTCATCGAGAGCAATGCTCCAACCAGCAGGCGAATACCCGAGGAGGGCCTGTACAGAGATGCGTTCATGATCGACATTCAACGCTGAACCAGCTTGGGGCCTGGTGACGCCATCGCACGGACGGCTCGCGCCCAAGCCAACACATAAGCCGTGGTCATGGCCACCAGCGAGGCTGGCGCAAGCCATCCATGCACCGCGGGAAACAGATCCGGCGCATGCACACCGACCCAGATGACGCCGACCAGCCGGCATTGGTTGACAAAGGCCACCACCGCCACGCCCAGCAGCATCCCCGCCAGTTTCTGGCCAGGCCGGGCGCTGCGGTGCATGGCGATGGCCGCCACCAGCAGCGCGGCTGGCAGCAGCGCCGTGCAGGTCTGGTGCACCTCGGTGACGAAGCCTTGGGCGTGCATCACCAGCGGGCCTTCGCGCACCAGCCAGACCCCCGCGGCGGCCAGCCAGGCCAACGCCGCATCGGCGGTGGCCGCATTCAACGCGGCCAGATGTAAGTCGTCAGCCGGCCATTCGAGCACCAGGCGCAACCCCGCAAAGATTGCCAGCAGCACAGCGGCGCAATACCCGATGTCCCACGTTTCCACCTCGGCCCGGTGCGGCCCGGGCCGAGTCGTGGGGAAAGCTGTGCGTTGAATGCTCAAGAGTGAATCGAGTCAACGCCAGGCGTCGCCGTGCGACTCAGCCGCGACCCACGCGGCGGCACTGCAACCACAGCACGGCGGCGGCCAGCAGCGCCAGCAGCAACACAAAGGGCAGCGGCAGCGCCGCGCTGCGCGCCGGCACGGTAACGTTGCTGGTGGCCTGGCTGCCCTCGGCGCTGGCGGTGATGGTGGCACTGCCTTGCGCCACGCCCGTGACCGTAGCCGTCAGGTTGCCGCCGGCGTCGGTGCTGCCCGATGCCGGCGCCACGCTGGCCACAGCTGCGTTGCTCGAACTGAACTGCACGCTCTTGCCGGCCGCCGGCGCGCCGCCGGTGCTGACTGTGGCGACCAGCGCGGCGCTCTGCCCGATCCGCACATTGGCGGTGGCGGGCGCCAGCGTGACCGAAGCGGCAGGCGGAGGTGGTGGCGGCGGCGCGCCAGGGCCCAACGCCGCGCGCGCATTCAGCAGGCCGGCGCCGCAAGGCTGCGGGCACTCGATGGCACTGCGGGGCAGGGCCGCGTTTTTCAGCGCGTCTCGTACCTGCGCCGGTGTCAGCCCCGGCTGGCTGGCCAGCATCAGCGCCACCACGCCGGCCACGTGCGGGCTCGCCATCGAGGTGCCGTTGTAGAGTGCATAGCCGCCTTGCACCATGGAGAGCACGCCATCGTTCTGGCCGTCGCCGTTGTCGTCGCGCGCGGTATCGCCGCCCGGGGCCAGGATGTCCACCCGCGCGCCGAAGTTGGAATAGCGCGTAACCAGCCGGCCACGAAAGTCGCTCGCGGCCACCGTGATCACGCCGTTGCAGCTGGCCGGCAGGAAGTTCGCCGCGTCGGACGCTTCGTTGCCTGCGGCCACCACGATCGTCACGCCGCGCGCGACGGCATCGTTGATGGCCGATTGCGTGGCCGGCGAGGCCGAGCACCGCGACGCGCCACCCAGGCTCATGTTGATCGCCTTGGCTGGCGTCGGATTCGCCGTGGTACCCGGCACCGGCAAGCCCGCGGCCCAGCGGATCGCATCGTTGATGTCGACCATCGTGCCACCGCACTTGCCCAGCACGCGCACTGCTTGCACCTTGACGTTCCAGTTGATGCCCGCCACACCAACACCGTTGTTGGTGCTGCCCACGCCCACCGTGCCCGAAACATGCGTTCCATGCCAGCTGCTTGGCTGAGCCGGGCTGCCGGCGCCGCATTCGTTGGCGGCGGTCGCATCGCCGGGGTCGGTAGGGTCGTTGTCGCGGCCGCCGCCGTCGTTGGCGATGAAGGGGTCTGCGATCATGTCGAAGCCTGCCGTCGGGTTGGGCGAGCCGGTGATGTCCGGGTGGTTAGGCAGGATGCCGGTGTCGATCACTGCCACCACGACTGCCGCGGCGCCCTTGTTCGTGTCCCACACCTGCGGCAGATTGATGCCGCCGGGGGCGCGGTTCGCACCCGTGCCGTTGTCGAAGTAGTGCCACTGCTGGGCGAACCCCGGGTCATTGGGCACCGCACTGATCTGGAAGATGTAGTTCGGCTGCGCGTATTCCACATCGGGCCGCGCGGCCATGGTCTTCACCAGGTCGAGGGTGCGCTCGCGCAGCGCCCGCGGCGCCATCGCCGCGGCCGCGGCACGGGCCACGCGGTAGACCCTCTCGCCCCCCGATGTGAGCTGCTCGGCCGGCTCGATCTGCAGCCGCGCCATCTCGGGCACCGCCATCGGCCCGACGCGACTGCTGGGTTTCATCTTCACCACCACTTCGCCCGGCACGAAGGCCGGCGTGATGCGCTTTTCAAGCAGCTTTTGCACATCCGCCGGCGCCATCTGCACCACCGAAAATTCAGAGGGTTTGGGGGCTTGGGCCAGGGCGGCAGGTGGCGGCGCCGCCGGCTTGGGCTGGCAGCCCACGAGCAACGCCGATGTGACGGCAACACCAGCGGCGAAAAAAAAGTGTCTGGCAATCATCGCGATCTCCATTTCATCCGGACCCGAACTGCGCCGCGCCGGTGCCGAAGCGCGACGTCGAATCACTGACCTGGCCCTGTAGAGTACTATTCGTGGGGGGAGTTCCATGGCGATATCGGGCAGGCACTCGTGGATCGAAGGCTCGGACGTCGTTTCGCTTTTTCCCACCCTGGTCTGGAAAATCCAGCTTCGAGCCGAGGTGCACGAACCGATCGACGCAGCCGCACTCGGTCTGCTGCACTCGCTGCGGCAGGGACAGCCCGAGCTGAAGCCCGGCGAAGCCTGGCAATCGGGCCATGACCTGCACCGGCGCGAGGAACTGCGCGAGCTTTGCGACTGCATCAGTCGGGCGGCAGCGAGCGTGCTGCAGTTCCTTAACATCCGCGAACGAGCGATTGAAATCACCGGCTGCTGGGCGAATCTGTATGCGCCGGGCGCCCCGCACCGCGCGCACAGCCACCCCAACAATTACCTGAGCGCGGTGTACTACGTGCACACCTGGCCTGGCGCCGACAGCATCAACTTCCACGACCCTCGCAGCCAGGCCGGCGTCATCAGGCCACCGGTCACGGAGCTCACTGCCGCCAACACTGATCAGGTCGTGGTACAGGTTAGAAACGGTACGCTACTGGTTTTCCCTGCGTATTTGCATCACTCCGTCGATGCCAACGCAAGCGGCGAGACCCGCGTGAGCGTGAGCTTCAACTTGATGTTTTCCGCGTTCACCACCGCATTGAGCAGACCGTTGTGGGGCGATGAATGAGGCAGCTTGCACCGTTCCGCGGTGTTTCTTCTTATCCCTTGTTCCCTGCGGCCTTCTTTTCGAGGATATTGCTCAACACCAAAAGGGTGACCGGCCAAAGTCCCACAAAGATTCCCCACCGTTCCGCGTGAGCTTCCATAAAGGCCGCTTTCAGCACGGGGTCGGCGATTTCCGAAATGACCTGCCTTCCTACTTCAATATCCGCGCCGAAATACCACATCAACCACGACAGCGGGATGGAAACAATTGCCAGCCAGAATAAGACTTGAGACAAAGTTTTCATGTCTTCCTCCTCCTGTAGCTCAGACTACTCAATGAACTGTCGGCTGTGCCGGCCGACAAGGCGAAACGCCCATACCGAAAGCACCCCCGCAGCGGAAAACGCCAGCCATCAGATCCAGAGCGGTACGGCCCCGCCGGCAATTTGGGCTGGCCAGCCCAGCAGTAACCTGGCAACGTGCAGAAGCGCAATTATGCTAAACACGACGCCGGAAATCTGCAGATAAGCTCGCAGAGTTTTTACCTTACTCCTAAAGACCGGTTCTGGTGCAATTCAGTTTCATGTCCTCTCGGCCGCGGGCGTGCTCCCGAGCACGCACAGGCTAGTGGAATCTGGGACACAGATTGCCGACGGGTTGGAGAAAGCAGGCGATGTGGCCGTGACGGCTACCTGGGCCGGGCCATCCCACTAATATGCCGCAGTCTGGCCTAAACTAAGCTTGCTTCCCGATTCACGATTTCCGTCATAAACAAGGAGCGACGATCCATGACGAGACGAGTTCTGCTACTCGGCACCGGCCACATTGGCCGCGCCGTCGCACATCTGCTCGTTACAGCCGAGGGCGAACCGCGTTACGAAGTCGTGGTCGGCGACCGCTTGGTCGATCCCGAGGTACGCTCGTTGTTCCCGGATCGCTGGTTCGAGATCGCTGGCGACGATATCGGCAGCTTCGCGCGCCGTATCCAGGGCCATGACATCGTTATCAATGCCCTGCCCTTCCATCTTGCCGCTACGGTGGCCAATGCCGCTGCGCAGGCCAGGGCACACTACTTTGATTTGACCGAGGACGTCTCCGCCACGCGTGCTATACGCGCGTTGGCCGAGGGGGTCCCCATTGCCTTCATGCCGCAATGCGGACTGGCGCCTGGCTTCATTGGAATTGCGGGCTATGCGCTATCGCAAGGCTTTGACAAACTGGAACGGCTGCACCTGCGGGTGGGCGCCCTGCCGCAATATCCCACTAATGCGCTGAAGTACAACCTCACCTGGTCCGTGGATGGGCTCATCAACGAGTACGTTCATCCCTGCGAGGCCATCGTGGACGGAAGGCGCATCGAACTACCAGCGCTGGAAGGCTACGAGACCTTCGCGTTAGACGGCGTGAATTACGAAGCCTTCAACACCTCCGGCGGATTGGGTACCCTTGCCGAAACTTTGGAAGGTCACGTGCAGTATCTCGACTACAAGACGATCCGCTACCCGGGCCACCGCGATATCGCCAAGCTATTGCTGCAAGACTTCGGGCTTGCGGGAAAACGCGAGACCATGAAAGACATTCTGCAAACGGCCATTCCTGCTACCGAGCAGGACGTGGTCGTGGTGTTCGTGACGGCGTCGGGCTTGCGGGGTGGGAAACGCACTCAGGTGTCTTTCGCTCGCAAAGTGTATGCACAGACATGGACTGGAATGCCCATGACAGCGATCCAGATTACGACGGCCAGCGGTGTTTGCGCCGTGATGGATCTTTTCGTTCAAGGAAAACTCCCGCAGTCTGGATACATTCGGCAGGAGCAAGTAGCGCTTACGGATTTTCTGTCGAATCGATTTGGCCGCGCCTACGAGGCCGCGGCCACTTGAGAGCAACATGAATCTACATCACGAAGTACAGATTCTGCTGAACGCCTTTGGTGCCTCTGGTGGCGACTCCACGGAAGATCTTTGCGCCCGCTCACCCATTGACGGTTCCCGGATCGGCGGAGTCGTGCTCGACGACGAGGCGAGTATTCGAGAAAAGGTTGCCCGATCGCGGGAGGTCTTCCCGTACTGGCGAATGACACCGGCACCCAGGCGCGGCGAGTTGATTCGCCTCTTCGGCGAAGCGGTTCGGAACAACAAAGCGGCGCTCGGCAAGTTGGTCAGTATCGAATCGGGCAAAATTCTCCAGGAAGGTCTTGGCGAGGTGCAGGAGGTGATCGATATCTGTGAGTTCGCGGTCGGACTCTCGCGGCAGCTGCATGGGCTTACCATCGCCAGTGAGCGGCCGGGTCATCGCATGATGGAAACCTGGCATCCACTGGGTCCAAGCGTGGTCATCACCGCCTTTAATTTCCCTGTCGCGGTATGGGCCTGGAACGCCGCGCTTGCTCTCGTGTGCGGCAACACCATGCTGTGGAAACCCTCGGAGAAAACGCCACTCACCGCATTAGCCATGCAAGCACTGTTAGAGCGGACCTGTCGGGAATTTGGGAATGCTCCAAATCAGCTCAATCAGGTCGTATTCGGCGCGAGCGATCAGGGACGTATTCTTCTGGATCAACCGGAGATTCGACTTGCATCGGCAACGGGATCAACGCGCATGGGCAGGGCCGTCGCGGCTCAGTTAGTGCCCCGCTTCGTGCGCACGATCCTGGAGTTGGGCGGAAACAATGCGGCCATCGTCGCGCCCTCGGCGGATCTTGCCTTGACCGAGCGCGCGATCCTATTCTCGGCAGTGGGAACCGCCGGCCAGCGTTGCACGACCCTGCGCCGGCTGTTCGTGCATCGAAGCCTCTTCGAAGGTTTTCTTGGCCGGTTGAAATCGCTGTATGCGCGCATCAAAGTGGGCAATCCGCTGGATTCGGACACGCTGGTGGGTCCGTTGATCGACGCGCACGCCTATGCCGGCATGCGCTCCGCACTGGATCGGGCCAATGTCGACGCACAGTGGATCGCAGGTGGTGAGCGTGTCAATACAGAGTACCCCGACGGGTATTACGTTCGCCCAGTTCTGGCGGCGATGCGTAAGCAGACCGACATCGTATTGGAGGAGACCTTCGCACCCATACTCTACGCCATGCCCTACGATACGCTCGAGGAGGTTATCCAACTGCACAACGCCGCGCGGCACGGCTTGTCCTCGTCCATCTTCACCAAGGATCTTCAAGAAGCTGAACTGTTCATGAGCAGCGCGGGATCGGATTGCGGCATTGCCAACGTGAATATCGGCACCTCGGGAGCTGAGATCGGCGGTGCTTTCGGCGGAGAAAAGGATACGGGTGGTGGACGCGAGTCCGGCTCGGATGCATGGAAGGCTTACATGCGGCGAGCCACCAACACCATCAACTACTCTGGTGAACTTCCATTGGCCCAGGGCATTCGCTTCGAACTATGAGCGCGTGATGCATAAGTTAATCGTTTTCAACCCCGGACATTTTCACGCCGCGCTGACGTTGCGCTACCGCCATCCCGTGGAGTTGCGTGGTACTCGTTCCGAAATCGGCGTCGAGATGAGCGTGGTCACTGTCGTTAAGCACCGAGGTTCTTGCCAAATACACCCTGCTTGCGAAAGCCAAGGCGCTCAGCGCGCGTTCGGGCGTTTGACGCTTCCGCGTCTCCTCGAAGTGGCTCGGAGGTGCTGCGGCCGCGTGAGCACTTCCGGCCTGAGAATCTTGTCCACCTCCTTTCGGGACAACAGTCCCTCATCCACCACCAGGGCGTAGACAGACTGACCCGTTGTCGATGCTTTCTTCGCGATGTAGGTGGCCTTCTCGTAACCGATATAGGGATTGAGCGCGGTAGCGATGCTAGGCGAGTCCTTGACCATTCTGGCCAGGTGTTTCTGGTTCGCGGTAATTCCCTTGACGCAGCGCTCCGCGAGCACTACACAGCCGCGGCTGAGGTGAGACACCGACGTAAACAGGCTATGGGCGATGATGGGCTCGAAGGCGTTGAGTTGCAGCTGTCCACCCTCCGCGGCGAAACTCACCGTGACATCGTGTCCGATGACCTGAAAGGCAATCTGATTGATGACCTCTGGAATCACCGGATTGACCTTACCGGGCATGATGGTGGAACCCGCCTGCATCGGGGGCAGATTGATCTCGTTGAATCCCGCCATGGGTCCTGAGGACAGCAGGCGCAGGTCGTTGCAGACCTTGGAAAGTTTCACGGCGATGCGCTTGAGCACGCCAGAGAGTTGGACGAATGCCCCCGCGTCCTGGGTCGCTTCCACGAGATTGGGTGCGGTGATGAGTTTGACCCCGGAGATTCGGGTCAATTCCTTGCGCGCGAGGCGCGCATAGCCGGGCACGGTGTTGATCCCGGTGCCGATCGCGGTGGCCCCCAGGTTGATTTCCTCGATCAAACGCGAAGCCTCGCGCAGTCGCATACGGTCCTCGCCCAACATCACCGCGTAGGTGCTGAACTCCTGCCCCAAAGTCATGGGCACCGCGTCCTGCAATTGCGTGCGCCCCAGCTTGATGACCTTTACGAAGGCCCTCGCCTTCTCGCTGAAGGCTCGTTGAAGCAACGCCATGGCCTCCAACAGGCCATCGATGGCGAAGTGGAGGCCCAGGCACACCGCAGTGGGATACACATCATTGGTGCTCTGGCTCATGTTCACATGCTCCAGCGGATGCAGATATTCATACTCACCACGGCGACGCCCCAAGTGCTCCAGCGCACGGTTGGCGATCACCTCGTTGGCGTTCATGTTGGTGGAGGTTCCCGCGCCCCCTTGGATGACATCCACCACGAACTCCGCATGCAGCTTGCCGTCACGAATCTCTTCACACGCCGTGACAATTGCCCGGGCACGTCGGCGATCGAGCGAACCAAGTTTATGATTGGCAATTGCGCAAGCTTGCTTCACGCAGGCCAAGGCTATGATCAGATCTCCATGCAGAGCGATGGACGTACCGCTGATGGGAAAATTCTCCAAGGCCCGGAGCGTGTGGATGCCGTAGTAGGCAGTTACGGGAACATTGCGCTCCCCGAGCAAATCATGCTCAACCCTGTGGGCGGTTCTTGGCATCTCATCACTCCCCTTGTACTCAAAGCGATAGCATACCTTGGGGGTCAGTGCCTAGGGAGCGAGCGCGCGATTTCAAGCAGTTGAGCAGACTCAGCCCTTGAACCGGAACGCGCTCGATTATTCTTGGCGCCTCAGTTCTTTCTGCCCTTCGCAAAACGAATGTGCGCCATCAGGCGCAAGGCGCGGCCGGCAGCACGGTGGACTTTCTTATGCCGGAATCCCGCCCATGGAAGCGTGGTGAATCGCCGCATACTTCGCAGGATCTTTCTGGAACGTTGTCCAGCAGCCGTCACAGCAGAAGTAGTAAGACACGCCTTCGTACTTCTCGATGTGCATCGGACTGGCGGTGCTCACGGCTATTCCGCATACGGGGTTGATGAATTGGCCCTCCGCCGCCGCCGTGCCAGGCGCGGTGCGCGAGTCCGGCTGGCGCGTATCCTGCCTGGTACCCTCGGCCGCCTCGGGCTTGACCTGTCCGGCGTTCACCGGTACCTGATGACGGCCGCGCAACAACGCCAGCACTCCGACAATCGCAACCAGCGCAATCTCACCCGGTGTCTTGGCACCGGCATCCGGGCCCGCGGGGGCCTGCAAGCGCGCAAGCTGCGATTCGTCGATGCCGCGCATTCGCATCACTGCGCGCAGCTTTTCCGTTTTTCGCCGGCTCGCGATCATCAGCACATGCGTAGCCGGGCTGCACAAGGCGGCCTCGAGCGCTTCCTCGTCGCCCTGCCCCTGGGTGGCGACCAGGACGACGGGCGCTTCACCCGGGGTATCGGTGAGCCTGATCCTGAGCCGTTCCGCAAGGAAACGCGCCTCGGCGGCGGCGGGCGTGCTCCCGAGCACGCACAGCGCGCTGCGAGCGCTGTAAGGCTGGATGAAGAGTTCGATGCTGCCGTTGCTGGCGCAGGACATTCTGTATTGCTCGACATCCTCTTCGGGATAAATCCGGTCGTTGCTGATGCGCATGAGCTTCGGCTCGCCGTTCTCGATGGCGCTTTGCGCGGCACTTATGACCACGGTCTTCGCGCACCCTCCGCCGATCCAGCCGTGCAGCGTCCCGTCGGCGAGGACGATCGCCTGGGCGCCAAGGTAGGCCGATGTGGGTGCGATCGCCCGAACCACCGTGACGAGCGCGTAGGCCTCGCCGCGGCCGTTCAGTTCGCGCGCCATTTCCAGAAGGTCGTCGTTCGTCATCGCAACGCCTCGATGATCTGCGGCAATACATGCTCGATGCTCGCAAGATCGGCGCCCGGCGCGAGCAGATCGATGTGCGGCAAGGCCGCCTGCATGCCGCGGCTCTCGAGACTGAAACCCGGCTGGTTCAACAACGGGTTGAGCCAGACCATGCGCCGCGACCGCCGTCGCAGCGTGGCGAGCGCCTGCACCAGAAGCTCCGGCTCACCAGTGTCGTAGCCGTCGCTGACGATGATCACGCCGGTGCGCGAATGTAGCAGGCGCGCCGCATAGTCGCGGTTGAAATCCCGCAGGCATTCGCCGATGCGCGTGCCCCCGGCCCATCCGGCGGCAAGCAGGTGCAGGCGTTCCTGCGATCGCCACGGGTCCGGGTCGCGCAGCGCCTCCGACACGCCGGTG
>JBOIFZ010000437.1:0-1860 GCA_050741735.1 Burkholderiales bacterium | reverse complement strand
AGGCGACCGCGCGTTCGTCATAAGCCTGATGCAGCGCGTGGTGGAGCCCGGAAAGATGGCGGGCTGGATCGCTCCGCCGGACCGCGGCATCAACAACCTGCCGGTGGACTACGAGTACGTGAAGCTGAACTGAGAGGGGGTTGAGGCTAGGGCCGATGGACGCGCTTGTAATGCCCCTGCTCGATTTCTTCTAGAATTGGCCGGCCTTTCGGCTGCCAGCCCAGTTCGGCGCGCGAGCGCTTCCCCCTCACCCGGCTGTTCGATCCGAAGGATGAATGCGCCTTCGGGCCGAGCCCGGCTTCCGCGTCCTGCGGAGACCATTCCCTTGTCTTGCCGCCAAAGCCGAGCATGCGGCTGATGGACGCCGCGACGTTCTTCAGCGATTCCTCGCCGTTCTCCGCGTAGTACAGCGCGCCGGCAGGCGCCTTCTGCAGCGCGAGCAAATAGACCTCGACGACATCGTCGATGTGCACGTTGGCCCAGAGGTTCTCGCCCTTGCCGATGTGCAGGCCGATGCCGCCTTTCTTCGCGTTCTCGATCAACGCCGGCACCTGGGCACTCTCCTTGCGCGCGCCGCGGCCTTCGCCATAGATCATGGTGGGACGTATCACCACCGAACGCACGCCCTGCTTCGCCGCATCGAACACGACCTGGTCGATCGCGGCCCGCTGCTGCATGCGCGGTATGGCGGGAGTAAAGCTGGAGTATTCATCGTAGATCGAGTCGCTGCGTTCGCCGTTCGTCACGGTGGCGACAATGCCGGATCCGCTGGTATGCAGGAACGGCTTTCCGGAGCCGCGCAGGGCGGATGCGATGGCTTCCACCACGCCGGCGTGATTCGCTTCGGCCGTGTCGATAACGGCATCGGCTTCGCGCGCAGCGCGCGCAATCACATCGGAAGCATCAAGGCTGCCGAGCACGGCGCGCATGCCGCGGGCTTCGAGTTCCTTCGCGCCGGATTCGCTGCGTACGAGGCCGGTGATGGCATGGCCCTCGCGCAGAAAGCGTACGGCCACCGACCCGCCGATATAACCTGTTGCCCCTGTCAGGAAAATCTTCATCGCCGCCCCTTCAAAACAATCGACGCCGCGATTCTACAACTGCCTGAGAATCGCGGCGCCGGAACGGCTGTATCTACTGCTCAAGAACGCTCTTCGAGTACGCCCATGCGGCCGGCCAGGTAATCGTCGCGCGCCTGGATGATCTCTTCGCGCGTGTTCATCACGAACGGCCCCCAGGACACCACCGGCTCGTCGATTGGCTCGCCGGCCAGCAGCAGGAAGTCGAAGGCTTCCGATGCCGTCACCTGCACACTGGCGCCGTCGCCACGATACTCGACCAGTTGGTTGGTCGCGAGGCCGATGGTCGAACTGCGGCCGCTGCCGCGAACGGCATAAACGTAGGCGTTGAAACTGGCCGGGATCGGCAGTTCCACGCTGGCGCCCGCCTCCAACTTCACATGCGCGGCGACGATAGGCGTATGCGTCACCGCCGGACCGCGCACGCCAAGCAGTTCGCCCGCCACCACGCGCGCCTCGCCGCCGGGAAATTTCGCGATGGCGAACTTCTCGGCAGGCAGGTCCTGATAGTGCGGCGCTTCCATCTTGAATTTGCGCGGCAGGTTTACCCACAGCTGCACGCCTTCCAGCACGCCGCCGGTACGCGCGAATTCCTTTTCGCGGTACTCCGCGTGGACGATGCCGGAACCGGCGGTCATCCACTGCACGCCGCCGGCGCGCAAGTGGCCGTGTCCGCCGGACGAATCATGGTGCTCCATCGCTCCCTGGAACAGGAAAGTCACCGTTTCGAAGCCACGGTGCGGATGCGGATTGAGCCCGCCTTCATCGCCCGGACGGATGC
>JBOIFZ010000436.1:0-3592 GCA_050741735.1 Burkholderiales bacterium | reverse complement strand
ATGTGCCCCTGCCCGCAAGCTGCCGACTGCGTCGGTAACGTGTCCGGGGCACGTACCGCTAACGAGTCACAGCCGTCCGGCTACACGGCGTCCTCACCGTCTTGCCCTCGACCCGAATCGCCTCGGTGGCGCATGCGGGACTTATGCAGAGCTTCCCTAAGTGAACTAATGCCGGGTAGTCGCTGTCTGTGGCTTAGCAAATCGCGGTGCGTTTCCTGGATAAGTCTCGGCGGGTATACTTAGGCGCCCATTCGAGGCGCCAATGCGATCAACAACCAGAATATTCAGGAAATGTGGCTAGATGGGCGACCGTGAAGTCGACCAGCAGTTGGTCGAGCGGGCTCAACGCGGAGACAAGCACGCTTTCGAGCTGTTGGTAGCGAAGTATCAGCGCAAGCTCGGGCGCCTGCTGTCCCGTTTCATTCGCGATCCTGCCGAAGTGGAAGACGTGGCCCAGGAGGCATTCATCAAGGCCTACAGGGCGTTGCCCTCGTTCCGGGGCGACAGCGCGTTTTACACCTGGCTGTACCGGATCGGGATCAACACCGCGAAGAATTATCTGGTGGCGATGGGGCGCCGCGCCCCCACCACTACCGAGTTCGACAGCGAGGAGGCGGAGAACTTCGAGGATGGCGACCAACTCCGGGACCTGAATACCCCCGAAGCCGAACTGATGACCAGGCAGATAGCGGCCACCGTGAACCAGACGATGGAAGAATTGCCAGAGGAGTTGCGCACGGCGATCACGCTGCGCGAGATCGAGGGAATGAGTTACGAGGACATCGCAAACGTGATGAACTGCCCAATCGGCACGGTGCGTTCGCGGATTTTCCGGGCACGCGAGACCATTGCGGACAGGCTGCGCCCGTTGCTGGATACGAGCAAAGACAAGAGGTGGTAATTATGGAGCGAATCTCTGCATTCATGGATGGCGAACTCGAGGACCACGAGGCCGCCGGCCAGGTGAGGCGGCTGAAGGAAGATCCGCAGCTGCGTGCAGCCTGGGAGACCTACCATCTGATCGGAGATGCCATGCGCGGTGAAGCGGGGTATTCATCCGGACTGGTGGTCAAGATCAGCGTCAGGCTCGCCGCGGAGCCCACGGTGCTGGCGCCCAGGACACGGATGCAGTCGCGAAACGTCCGCCGCGTGGCGCTTTCGGCGGCCGCGTCGATCTGCGGCGTGGCGCTGGTCGCATGGCTCGCCCTGTTCGACAATCCCTTCGCTCCCCGGCAAAACCTCGCGGTCGATCAGGCGCCACCGGGCGCCCAGACCCAGTTGGCCGCCACGCCGGCCAACGGCGCCGTCAACGACTACCTGCTCGCGCATCAGCAGTTTTCCCCCAATACGGCGATGCAGGGTGTGGCTTCTTACGTCCGGACCGTATCCGGGCAGAATCCGGAACAGCGTTGATAATGGCTCGCTCGGCGCTCCTGCTTCCCACGCTGTTCGGGCTTGGGTTTACCGCCGGGGTCGCGTTGGCCGACCCGTTGCAGGAATCTGAAGCGCTGGCGATGCTGCAGAGGATCGCCGACGCGGCGCGACAGCTCAACTACACCGGCACGTTCGTTTACCAGCACGGCGACCAGGTTGAAACCTCGCGCATCGTGCATTTCGCGGACTCCAGCGGCGAATACGAAAAACTCGAAACCCTGGACGGCCCGCGCCGCGAAATCATCCGCAACAACGATGAGGTAATGTGTTATTACCTCGATGCCAAGATCATGCGCAGCGAGAAGCGCGTGGCGCGGCGTACCTTTCCGGCGCTGCTGCCGGATCAACTATCGGCGCTCACCGTGTATTACCAGATCCGCAAGGGCGAGCCGGAACGCATAGCCGGCTTCGACTCGCAGGCGCTGGTGCTGGAACCGCGCGACGGCATGCGCTATGGCCACAAGTTCTGGGCAGAGACGAATTCCGGGCTGCTGCTCAAGGCCCGCATGGTGAACGAACGCCACAATGTTGTTGAGCAGTTCAGCTTTACCCAGCTTGCGATCGGCAGCGGAATCAGCCGCGACATGGTCAAGCCCTCGTTCAGCGTGAGCTTCCCCGAATGGCGGGTGGATCGTTTTGCCCACAACCTGACCGGCAACGTCGAATCGGGCTGGGCCGTAAAGAATTTCCCCGCCGGCTTCCGCAAGATCATGGAAATGCGCCGCAGCAAGCTCGGCGACTCGATTCCGGTGACGCACATGGTGTTTTCGGACGGACTGGCGGCGGTGTCGGTGTTCATCGAGCCGATGGCAAACCGGACCCGGATCAACGAGGGCCTGTCGCATCAGGGTGCCATCAACATCTACACCCGGACCATCAATGACCAGGTCGTCACCGTTCTCGGTGAAGCCCCCGCATCCACGGTCATGCAGATCGCCAATTCCGTGTCCTTCCGCGGCAAGTAACGCGGTTCGCTTCCTACAATTCAAGTTTCCCCACAGAGAAAATTCCCGATGTTCAGAAAAACCGTCATCTCCTTCTGCCTGCTGTTGTTCGTGCCGCTCGCGGGCGTCGCCCAGGTTCAGGGACTGCCGGATTTCACCGAGCTCGTGGAAAAGCAAGGCCCGGCGGTGGTGAACGTCAGCACCACCTCGGCGGCGCGCAGCGGCCCGCAGTCCCCGGTACCGGAGGATGACCCGTTCTACGATTTTTTCCGCCGCTTCGGACCGCCGCAGCCGCGCGATTACGAAGCCCGTTCGCTCGGGTCCGGCTTTATCATCAGCGCCGACGGCTACATCCTCACCAACGCCCATGTGGTTGAAGCCGCCGAGGACATCAACGTCAAGCTCAACGACAAGCGCGAGTTCAAGGCCAAGGTCATCGGGTCGGACAAGCGCACCGATGTCGCGGTGATCAAGATTGAGGCAAGCGGATTGCCGGCGGTGAGGATCGGCGATCCTGAGCGGCTCAAGGTCGGCGAATGGGTGCTGGCGATCGGATCCCCGTTCGGTTTCGAGAACACTGTGACCGCGGGCATCGTCAGCGCCAAGGGCCGCTCGCTGCCGCAGGAGAATTACGTTCCCTTCATCCAGACCGACGTGGCGATCAACCCCGGCAACTCCGGCGGCCCATTGTTCAATCTCAAGGGCGAGGTGGTCGGCATGAACTCGCAGATCTACAGCCGCACCGGCGGTTTCATGGGGCTGTCGTTCGCGATCCCGATCGACGTGGCGATGGACATCACCCATCAGCTCCGGACCGCCGGGCGCGTCAGCCGCGGCCGCATCGGCGTAGTCATCCAGGAAGTCACCAAGGAACTCGCCGAATCGTTCGGCTTGCCTAAGGCGGCCGGCGCGCTGGTCAATTCGGTGGAGAAAGGCGGCCCGGCGGACAAGGCCGGGCTTGAGCCCTCCGACGTGATCCTTAAATTCGACGGCAAGACGGTGAACTCGACTTCCGACCTACCGCGCATCGTCGCCCAGACCCGTCCCGGTTCCAAGGCCACGATGCAGATCTGGCGCAAGGGTGCGGCCAGGGATGTCACCGTCACGGTCGGCGAGATGCCCGAGGAGAAAGTGGCGCAGCGCCCGGGCCGACGCGACAACAAGTCCGGCAATGTGGTGGCAAGGCTCGGTTTGACGGTGAGCGAACTGTCCGC
>JBOIFZ010000435.1:0-9902 GCA_050741735.1 Burkholderiales bacterium | reverse complement strand
CTTCCAGATTGGTCATGTGCCCGCTAGCGGGCACCACGGCGAGCGCGGCCGCGGGAATGGTGCGCTTCATCAGCAACGATGGCTCGAGCGTCGGGTCGTCTTCGTCGCCCGCGACGATCAGCACCGGCGCCTCGATCCGGGCCATGTCCGCGGTCAGGTCGTACAGCGACGGCCGCCTCGCCTGGTAGCCAAGCATGGTATTTGCCGAGCCCTGCGCGGAATGCCCGGAGAAGTTGCGGATGAATTCGGTGAATCCGCGCGGGTCCTTGGCCTGCAACTGCAGGCGCGCGGGACCGCGGCCGTAGGTTGCCGCCACCTTGGCCATGCCCTCCTCGAGCATGGTCTTTGCGAGCGCGCGCGACTGCGCCTGGAACTGCGCATATTGCGCCGGATGGGCGCCATAGCCGCAGCCGGCGACGACACAAGACAGCGCACGATCGGAATGGGCGATGCCGAAGTGCAATGCGGCGAATCCGCCCATCGAATTGCCCACGACGTGGGCCCGCTGGATGCCGAGTGCGTCCAGCACAGAGCGGATGTCGTCACGCGCACGCCGCTGCGAGTAGCGCTCCACGTCGGCAGGCACGTCCGACGGCGGATAGCCGCGCGCGTTGTAGGTGATGCAACGGTAGCGGCGCGAAAAATGCCGCACCTGCGGCTCCCAGCTCCGGCAGTCGCCCGCAAACTCATGTACGAATACGATCGGCACGCCGAAACCGGTCTCCTCGTAATAAAGCTTCACGCCGTCGTCAGTTTTCAGGATGGACAAGCTGGTCGCTCCCGTGCGCGGATGTCCGGGTCAGGCGTTTCAAACCGCAAGAAAGCCGCCGTCCACCACCAGCTCGGTGCCGGTGATGTACGACGCTTCATCGGAGGCAAGGAACAGTATTGCGTACGCCGCTTCTTCGACGTGACCGGTGCGGCGCATCGGCACAGACTCGAGCACCTTCTTGCGCAGCGTCGGCTCGGCGGCAGTCACAGACGTCCGCATCGGCGGCATCAGGCCGGGGTGAACCGAGTTCACGCGGATGCCGTCCCTCGCGTATTGCACGGCCGCTGCCTTGGTCATCATGCGGATCGCGGCTTTCGCACCGTTGTAACCCATGTGCACGAATTCCTGTCCGACAAAGCCCGAGATCGACGACAGATTTACGATAGCGCCGCCACCCGCCTGCTGCATTTCCGGGATGACGTACTTCATCCCCAGAAAAGTCCCGCGCGCGTTGACTGCCATCAGCCTGTCGAAATACTCGGTGTTCATCAGGTCGGGCACCGCGCCGCTGATGCCGGCGTTGTTGACCAGCACATCGAGCCGGCCGTAACGCTCGACGGTCTCGAGCACCGTCTCGCGCCACTGCGCCTCGTCGGAAACATCCAGGCGCAGGAACATCGCCTCCCCGCCCGCCGAGACGATCGAGTCGGCGACCGCGTGTCCTTCCTTCTCCAGCACGTCGGCCACCACGACCTTCGCGCCTTCGCGCGCAAGATCAGCGCAGCGCTCTCCCCTATCCCCGACGCCGCGCCGGTTACCAGCGCGATCTTGTCCTTGAGTCTCACTCCTCTCTCCTTTTTTAGCGTGCTCGACCTCAGTTGGGCGAGCGGTCCTCGAGCCCGCGACTGCTATGCGCCTTATTGACCATACATCTCTGTAATGAGATGCCGCAACTGCGCCGTTGTCGACGCATCGAGCCGGTTTATCCGCTTGCCCAGTCGTTCCTTTCTGATGGTCCGGATCTGATCCACGGCGATCTCCGCCTTCTTGCGCGCGCTTGTTATCTGAATGCGACTGCGCCATTGCGGATGAAGCTTCGTCGTGAGGGGACAGACGACCACGGTGTCGAGATTACGGTTCATCGCGTCCTGACTGATAATCACGACAGGCCGCGTTTTCGCAATTTCCCGCCCGCGGGCCGGATCAAGGTCGGCGAGGTGACTCCGGTAGCGCTCGACCTCGCCCTTAACCACGGCTTCTTGTCCAGACCGTCCGCCGTCGTCTTCTCGAAATCACTCCAGTTTTCCCGCTCCCGGGCCATGTCCTTGTATGTCTCTTCCCAGGACAGGCGTTTGTCTTTCTTGCTGCGGAGCAGAACGCCCTCTTCCCGCTCCTCCAGCACCACCGACTCGCCGATTGCGTCTTTCGCGATTACGGATTTTGGCAGGCGCAAGTCGCGTGAATGCCATATCGGCACGACCTTGATTTCCAATGTGGCCTTCGTTTTCTCCATAATTTCACCTGAGCCGGATCTTGTACAGTTGCTGTACTTTCATTCGACAGGCGGAGATGCTGGGCGCTGCGCATCAAGAAGACTTGGCAGTCAGCGCGGTACTATCAGCTTGAGTTTCGGGAAGTACTCACGATAGCGCCGGGCGTCTCGCGTCAACAGCGTAAGTCCGGCGATGGCGGCGTGGGCGGCAATGTAGAAATCGGGGAGAGGCGATAACTTGGTGCCGCGCCGCTGCCGGTACAATGCATAGGCCTTTCCTGCCAGGAACGCGGCGTCCCACGGCAAAGGCTGCCGTTCCAGCCCGAAAAGGGATATCGCGTGCTCGAACGATTCCAATGTATTGAATCCGATCGAAACCTCAGCATAGATGATGGGGTTGATGACGGCGTGACGTGCCTCGGCAGCGGCCCGCAGTCGCCGAGCCGACCAGTCAAACCAAACCGGATCTTCCTGGATAACGTCGATCAGCACGTTGCTATCCACCAAGACCTTTCCGGCCGGAACAGCGGACATCAGTCTTCCCCGCGCAGAAACGCCATGATCTGTTCGGTCGTCTTGCCATTCCAGTTGCGGTTCGTAGCACTGCCACGCAGTCGCTCGACCGCGAGTTGTCCCCGACTTTTCGCCTTTCCTGCAGGTTTGAGAACAACCTTGCCGCGCACGATCTCGAACTCAACTTCGGTGTTGGGTAATAGTCCCGCCTTTTCCCTGATCTCCTGGGGGATCGTGACTTGGCCCTTGGTGGTGATTCGCATCGGTTTTCTCCCGGTAATACCACAATGAAGTAAGAATCTTACCCGCGTAAAGTCGGCTGTTCAAGTATTCCGCGAAGCATCCGAACAGTTGCGGACTGCCCCAGCACGCGAGTTTCCACTTTATAGAGGGCTGCAGGCCAAGCGAAATGGCGGTGACGGGTGGCAAGAGGCGAGAGGCGAGAGAAGTGTAGTTCCTTACGTCAAATGCGTTTGTTTTTGCTTGCGTGCTCTCTCTTTTCTTTGCGTACCCCTCAAGGGCACCCGTCGAGCGCACCCCTCAAGGGCACCCGTCGAGCGGGTATTGAAAAGAAGGTATTGAAGGGAAGGTATAGAAATGAAGGTATTGAATAGAATCCGTTGCGTTCTCTGCGCCTCTGCGTTGAGGTTTTGTGATCGGACACCCGCGAATCGGACTATAACCTAGGCTCCAATCGAGGCGAAGTGACGCAGCATTCTTTCCGTATCGGGCGCAATGCCGGTGAACAATCGGAACGCCTCGGCCGCCTGAAACACCGCCATGCCGCCGCCGTTCAGCGTGCGGCAGCCGATGCCTTTCGCGGTGCGCAACAGCTCGGTCTCCAGCGGGAAATACACGATCTCGGCGACCCATAGCTGCGGCCCCAGAAACTTCCCAGGCAAGGCCAGGCCCGGATGCTTCGCCATTCCGGTCGGTGTCGCATGGATGAGCCCATCGGCTTCGGCCATCGCGCCGCCGAGATCGGCGCCGGCTATTGCCCGCCCTTTCCCGAATCGGGCGGCAAGGTCGGCGGCGAGCTGCTTCGAGCGGCTTGCATCGAGATCGAAGACAGTGAGCTGCCTGACTCCGAGCGCCAGCGCCGCATGCGCGACAGCCGCGCCCGCGCCGCCGGCACCGAGCTGCACCACACGATCCCGCTTCACGTCCGGCAATCCGCGGCGGAAACTTTCCGCGAAGCCCCACCAGTCGGTGTTGTGGCCGATGCGCTGGCCGTCCCGCAGTACCACGGTGTTCACCGCACCCAATGCGCGCGCATCGTCGGAAAGGGCGGTCAAGAGCGGAATGACCGCCTGCTTGCACGGGTAGGTGATGTTGAGGCCGGCGAAGCCCATGCGCTCCGCTGCAGTCAACAACTCAGGCAGCGCGTCCGCACCAAGATTGAGCTTCTCGAGATCAATCAACTTGTACAGATAGCGCAGCCCCTGCCCGGCTCCCTCACGCTCGTGCATCGCCGGAGTGCGGGAGGCATGAATGCCGTCGCCGATCAGGCCGACGAGAAAAGATTGCTGAGTAACGGCTGCCATGCTTGTTATTGTGAGTTATTCGGGGAGGACGCATTATGCCTGTTGACGGCTAGAGAAAAGACAAAAGAGGAAAGAGGAAAGGCTATACCGAGGACCTGGAAGCCAACCACGATCTTGACGATAAAATGCCGTTACCTCCCTCTTTTATCTTTTCTCTATTATCTTTCCTCTTTTCTCTTTCCTCTGAGCGACGGGAATGAATATGACCAAAGTTGCGGTTCTCGATGACTGGCAGGGCGTCGCGAAGAGCAGCGCGGACTGGTCGCGCCTGTCGGAGCGCGCGGAAGTCGTCTTCTTCGAAGCGCCGTTCAAGGATGCCGATGCGATCGCAAAGGCGCTGGCCGGTTTCGAGATCATCATCGCGATGCGCGAGCGCACCAGGTTCCCGAAGGAACTGATCGAGCGCCTGCCGAAGCTGCGCATGATCGCGCTGACCGGCGGACGCACCTGGACCATGGACTTTGACGAGCTCAACGTGCACGGAATCGTCGTCTCCCACACCGGTGGCACCCACTCCGCCGCCACGACTGCAGAGCTGGCGCTGGGACTGCTGCTTTCCGCGGCACGGCATATTCCACGCGCCGATGCGTCAATGCGCAAAGGCGAGTTCCAGGGCGGCGTGCCTTCGGGCCAGGTGCTCGAAGGCAAAACGCTCGGTGTCATCGGGCTGGGCAAGATTGGCTCGAAGATGGCGCGCTACGGACAGGCACTGGGCATGCGGGTGCTGGCGTGGAGCCAGAACATGAGCGAAGAGAAAGCGGCCGCGGCCGGCGCGAAGCGGGTGGACAAGGCGGCGCTCCTGTCCGAGTCGGACGCAGTGTCGCTGCACCTGGTGCTGTCGGACCGCACCCGCGGCATCATCGGTGCACAGGACCTCGAGCGGATGAAGCCGGGCGCGATCCTGGTGAACACCTCGCGCGGCCCGCTGGTGGACGAAGCGGCGCTGGTGGCAAAATTACGGACCGGGAAGCTGATCGCCGCGCTGGACGTGTACGCGCAGGAGCCGCTGCCCGCCGAACATCCGCTGCGCAGTTCGCCCAATACCGTGCTGACGCCGCACCTCGGTTACTGCACCCGCGAGGTGTATTCGCAGTTCTACGGTGATTCGATCGAGAACGTGCTGGCTTTTCTGGATGGCAAGCCGATCAGGGTTCTCGAAGGGCCGTGAAGGGTGAAGGGTGAAGGGTGACGGGGGAAAGCAAGGATGAAGACGGAAGGCGGAAGGATGAAGAATGAAAATAGGATGGCTGTATGAAGCAAAGCAGCGGTGCCGAGTGACAGGTAACCAGGAGAATCCGTGATGCGTACCCCTCAAGGGCACCCGTCGAGCGGGTATAGAAAATAAGGTATTGAAAAGAATGCCGGATGCCGCGGACGGAAATTCAACTTGACCAAGTTCGGCGCTGCGAATTGCTGTACCGGTTGCCCTTGAAGTCAAACGCCCGCGTGCCGGCAACACGCCACACATACAGCGCAGCACCGGCCGCTGCACCGGCCAGATGACTGGCGGTCACGGGCACGAAATTTCCGTTCGTTTCCCAGTCCAGGAGACGCCAACTCCAGAAGAACTCCGCGGCCAGCTTGGCGCACACGATCGCCAAAAGGACTCCGCACACCAGCCGCCAGCGGCGGTTCTCGTGAAGGCCGCGCAGGCACGCATAGACAAGAAAGGCGAGTGAAATCCCGGACGCGCCGCCGAATCGCTGAATTTCCGGAGTACCGGCAAACACCGCGATTCCGACCGCCGACGCTGCCGCCAACAAGAGCAGGCCCGGGTCCTTCGTATAACGAGTCTCGACCAGCCAGACAGCCGGGACAAGGACGACGAGGTTGTTGACGAGGTGGGCGGCGGAGAAATGAACGAGATGTCCCGTCAGAAGGCGCCACAACTCGCCTCCGGCAAGGTACTCTCGATCATAGACGAGCAGATCCGAGGCACCTTCGAACCATTGTGTGAGGAGCGCGACGGCCGCCAAGCCGAGGGACCACCACGGTACGCGCGTCAAGGCCGTCGGCGCGACCACCAAGCACCCCCCGCCAACAGCAACCCAAAACACGCCGCGGTAACGGAATCGAGCACGCCACCACCTCTGGAGGTCGATGCCCGCACCACTTTGTACTCTTCGGGCGAACTCTTGACCCTCTCCTGGAATGCAACAATTTGCGGCCCGAGATTCTTGATCATGCTGTCCACGGCAAGATCAAATCCCTTGCCGCTGTCGATGCGAAGCTCTTCGGTCAGGTTCACGGGCGTGGAATGCCCCTTGACCTGACTCACACCGGGGGCGCGAAACAGCATCTTCCGGCTCGGGATGTGCATAATCACGGCATCCACCATCGTGTGGGTCGAGTTTTTTTCTCCGGGGACCACATAGGCGCCGACGATTGTCCAATAAACGATGGACGCCATGCCTTCATCGGTAAACTGCGTCTGGTCATACGAAACCAGCGCGATCGTCTCGATGCCATGCATCGTCCGAATCTGGTTAAGGTTCGCGAACCCGCCCCGAGGCATCAGGTAGGCAGACGGAATCATTTCGATCGCCTTGATGAATTCCAGCGTCCTGAAGTTCGCGGCGACACGCTCGAGAAGCTCGGTCTTCTTGGCTTCGGTCAGCGATTCATGCCCGATCTTCTCCGGCACGAACGCGATCCCCACGCGCATCGGCAGCGTCAGCACCGGTATGCCCTGCTCGGCAACAGGCTCCTTCGCGTCCGGATAAAGGTAGTCCACGACGCTGGTTGTGGTTTGCCGGCCCCGCACTCCGGCGCAACCCGATGTCACCACAAGGACGAAGCCAAGCATCACCAGACCGATAGCGCGGTAGCAATCATTGGATGGTGTCATTGTAATCCCCTCCCTTCAGCTTCCCGACCGGAACAACATACACCTACCAGCGCAGGCGGTAAATGCCGGAAGGGCCGTGACGAGATGAATCCGCGACCGTCGTAACAGCCTGTCCAACGTGTAGAATTCCGGTACTTTTTCAACGCCTCCCCATGACGTGAACGAACCCAGTACTTTGCCTTCGCTGGCAAGCGTCATATTTGCCAGGATCACCGAGTTCGTGCGCCGGCCGGTGGCCGAGCAGGCGAGGCTGCGCGCGCAGCTCGAAGCCGCGCTGGCGGTGTCGCTGGACGAATTTCCGGCTGAGAGCCGGATCGTTCTGGACGCGCCGGACGGCATTGCGGTCGTGGTCCTCGACGATCCGGCGGGAGCCCTCGAGATCGCGCAGCGCTGCTCGCGCGTAACGGCGGCGGGGGTCCCGGTCGCGATCGCCATCAATCACGGCGCGGTGCGACCGGCGCAGGACGACGACGGCCTGAAGGGCCTGATCGGTGACGCGATCGGAACGGCTGCCGCAATCGCGCACTACGCCGGCGCAGGCCGCCTGATCGTTTCGCGCACGTTCCGGGATGCGCTCGCCGCGGCCGAGCCCCACCGCGCGGTGTGCCTGCGGCCGGCAGGCGTGTTCACCGACGCCAACGTGCGCACGCACGAATTGCTGTCCCCGGACCCGAACGTGCCGGGCCGCCGCCGCAAGGTCCTCGCCGCCGTCGGCGCAATCGCGATGGTCGGTTTCGCTGCCGTCGCAGTGGTGTTCCGCGAAGACATTCGCCGCGAAATATACGCCGGCCATCCCGGCGTGCTCGCGTTCGACATCTACCCGGACGGCGATGTATTCGTGGACGGCGTATCGCGGGGCAAGAGCCCGCCGCTTGCGGAACTGCACCTGGACCCCGGCCGGCATATCGTCCAAGTGCGAAGGAAGGGCTACCGGGCGTACCGATACGACGTGGACCTCCGCCCCGGCACGGTGACCAGAGTTGAAATGGCCTTCACGCCCGGCGACGAGCGCGGCTTCTTCCGCCGCATGTGGGATTCGCTGATGGTCAAGTCCTGAGCCGCGCATCTCGACATCATGACAACGAAAAAATTGAAGGGGATAGGACGCTACCGGATCCTCGGCGAACTCGGACGGGGGGCGATGGGCGTGGTGTACAAGGCGGAGGATCCGGTGCTGGACCGGCCGCTCGCCATCAAGACCATCGTCATTCCGGCAGACGATGCCGACCGCAAGGATTACGAGGCCCGCTTCACCCAGGAAGCCCGGGCGGCGGGTCGGCTCGCGCATCCGAGCATCGTGACCATCTACGACGTCGGCCACGAAGGCGAGATGGTTTACATGGCGATGGAACTGCTCGAAGGCACCGATCTGGCCGGCATGGCGGAGAAACGGCGATTCGAGGTGCCGGAGGCGGTGCGCATCGTCGAGCAGGTCGCGGACGCGCTAGCCTTTGCACACGATCGCGGCGTGGTTCACCGTGACATCAAACCTCCCAACATCATGGTCGTCGCCGGAGAGCGGGTGAAGATCATGGACTTCGGCATCGCGCGGATACGCCAGTCGGACCTGAAGACCGAAACCGGCATGATGCTCGGCACGCCGCGCTACATGTCGCCGGAACAGGTGAGCGGCCGCCCGGTGGATCACCGCTCGGACATCTTCTCGCTCGGCACGGTGCTGTACGAGATGCTGACCGGCACCAAGCTGTTCGCGGGCTCGGATCCTTCCGAGATCATGTACAACGTTTCCCACCTGCGGCCGGCACCGCCGAGCCGCATCAACCGACAGGTGCCCGCGGTGCTCGACCTGGTGGTGGCCAAGGCGCTGGAGAAGGAAGCCGACGAGCGCTATCAGGATGCTCATCAGTTCGCCGCGGACCTGCAGGCCTGCCTGAGCGAACTCGGCGGCCATCGCGCCGAACCGGAAACCACCGTGCGCATGGGCAAGTCGGCAATGGACGGCGCAGCGCAGGAAGACGATGGACGCAACTGGACGCTGCGCATCGGCGCCGAAAACGGCGATGCGACCGCGGCCGAGGGCGGAACGAGGACCCGCGGCACGCGGTTGCAGAACATCATCGTGGATGCGAACACGCGGCTCGCGCTGTCGCACGTCTTCGATTCATCCGCGGCGATCAAGCGCCTCGCCGAACCGGACCCGAAAGATCACGCCAGACTGATCCGCGCGCCGGTGCCACCGAACATCCTTACGCGATTCTGGCACGACTCCGAGCTGCGGCTCCTGGGCTGGTGCGTGGTCGCCACGATGGTCGTGGGATTCATCGTCGCGATTTATTGATGCCGTGACGAGTGACGAGTGACGAGTGACAAGTGACAAGTGACAAGTGACAAGAGGCTAGACGCTAAAGAAGTCTAGTGCGTTTCATTCTTCCTCGTTTTCCTTCGCGTTCTCTCTTGTCTTCTTTGCGGCCTTTGCGTCAACGCACTTGATCTGGTTTTGGCACCCTCTCCGCATCTTGACCTTTCCTCCCTCTCCACTTGTGGAGAGGGGCGGGGTGAGGTCAGGGGGAGAGGTGGGGATCGGCGTCGAGGCGCACTATCCAGTCTTCCATTCCAGGACGGGCGACGGGGTAGCGGTCCATCACCAGCGGGTCATGTCCCGGCACGATGTGATTGCGCGAGGTAGCGAGCCGGCGCAGCGTCTCGTAACCGGCCAGCGTGTCGCCGAGGTTGTAGAGGATCGGGAACGCCCGGCCCTGCTCCATGTGCGCGTAGAAGTGGCTCGCATCTGAGGCCAGCACGACCCAGCCGCGGCGCGTGCGCACGCGCACC
>JBOIFZ010000434.1:0-1709 GCA_050741735.1 Burkholderiales bacterium | reverse complement strand
AAGCTGGTGTGGTGACGCGGCAGTTGATTTTTCACGGAACGAAGGATGCTAGTGTCCTGTTCCGCTAATTCGCGGCTGAAAACCCGACGAGAATCGGCGCCATGCGGTGTTACGAGTCCTCGCCGTGGAGCCCGCCACTGTCAAGGACTCGCGCCTTGCCTGACGCCGATTTCGCGGGTTTTCCGATCGATGACGGAATGTTGTCAAACGCATATGAGGGCGGCCTTCAAAGGTTTGCAAGTTATCCCACGAATCAGCGGAACAGGACACTAGATGTACGTATACGATCAAGTTGACCGCAACCTCGTCGCCGAGCGCGTGGCGCAGTACCGCGATCAGGTGCGGCGCTTCCTCGCGGGGGATCTGACCGAGGACGAGTTCCGGCCGCTGCGCCTGCAGAACGGGCTGTACATACAGAAATACGCGCCGATGCTGCGCGTGGCGATTCCCTATGGCCTTGTGTCGGTTGCCCAGTTGCGCATGCTGGCGTACATCGCGCGCCGCTACGACCGCGGCTACGGGCATTTCTCCACGCGCCAGAACATCCAGTTCAACTGGCCGCGCCTCGAGGATTCACCCGACATACTCGCCGACCTCGCGTCAGTGGAGATGCACGCCATCCAGACCAGCGGCAATTGCGTGCGTAATATCACCTCGGACGAGTTCGCCGGCATTGCACCCGACGAAATCGTCGATCCGCGGCCGCTGTGCGAGATCCTGCGCCAGTGGTCGACCTTCCACCCGGAATTCAGTTACCTGCCGCGCAAGTTCAAGATTGCGGTCAACGGTTCCGTGGAGGACCGTTCCGCCACCGCCTTCCACGACATCGGCCTGTACCTGCGGCGCGCGCCGGACGGCGAACTCGGGCTGCGCGTTTTGGTGGGCGGTGGCATGGGCCGCACGCCGGTCGTGGGCACGGTTATCCGCGAGTTCCTGCCGTGGCAGCACATGATGACCTACGTCGAGTGCATCCTGCGCGTCTACAACCGCTACGGGCGCCGCGACAACATCTACAAGGCGCGCATCAAGATCCTGGTGAAGGCCCTCGGTGCCGAGGAGTTCGCGCGCCAGGTCGAGGAAGAGTGGGCTCTGGTGAAGGACGGCCCCGGCACGCTCACCGAAGAAGAATTCAAACGCGTCTCTGCATATTTCACCGCGCCGGACTATCAGCCGCGGCCGCAGGATGAAAGCGAACTGGCACGCCGAATCGCCGAGAGCCGCGGCTTCGCCCGCTGGGCGGGGCGGGCGGTGCATCCGCATCGCGTTCCGGGTTACCGGGCAGTGGTCCTGTCGCTGAAAAAGACCGGCGTGGCGCCGGGGGACGCAACCGCCGAGCAGATGGAGCGGGTGGCCGACTGGTCCGAACGCTTCGGTTTCGGCGAGATCCGCGTTTCGCACGAACAGAACCTGATTCTGCCCGACGTGCGCGCAGGCGACTTGTATACGCTTTGGGAAGAGGCGCGGCAGGCCGGGCTGGCCACGCCGAACCTCGGGCTGCTCACCGATATCATCGCCTGCCCCGGCGGCGACTTCTGCTCGCTTGCCAACGCCAAGTCGATCCCCATTGCCGAGGCAATCCAGCGCCGTTTCGACGACCTGGACTATCTGCACGACATCGGCGAGTTGAATCTCAACATTTCCGGCTGCATGAACTCGTGCGGCCACCATCACGCCGGCCACATCGGCATTCTCGGCGTCGACAAGGACGG
>JBOIFZ010000433.1:0-6062 GCA_050741735.1 Burkholderiales bacterium | reverse complement strand
CGACCGTTCCCGTTTCCGGAAGCGGCGGCCGCTCGATGTTGCGGCCGAGTTCCTCCGCCGCCCCCGCCAGCACCAGCAACGGTTTGGTTACCAGTCGCACTGCGAAAAAGAGCAGCACCAGCATGACCCCGTCGACGATCGCAAGATTGCGAAGCAGCCGGGCGAACCAGCGCGTCGTGCGCGGCGGGTTGGTGCTCTCCGCAGTGATCCAGGTACCGTCGCCAAGCAATACGGCAGCTTGAATACGCAACCCGGCACGCTCCCTGAATTCACGTGCGTACCAGGATTTCGGGTTGAGGTTGACCGGCTGCGCGTCGATCACCCGGAACTGCGTGCCGGGATCGAGCGCCAGTGCCAGTGCTTCGCGCGCCGCGCCGTAGAGTTCGGTTTCCTCCCCTGCGGCGGCAGAATCGCCGCCCGCCGGCGCACCGTCAGTCAATTTCAGCGTTGCGTCGGCAATCGCGTCCATGATCCGTGTCCGCTGCGCCGGAGTCACGGCATTGAGCACGCGCACGACGTCGCCGATCCTGGCCGCCGCGCGCGATGCACCGATGCGGAAAACCAGATCGTCGCGTTCGGAGATGTGAATCGAAGTGGTGAACAGCTGGACGGCGACAAAGCCGCCCACCAGGATCAGCGCGATGCGGCCGAACAGCGAGCGCGGCAGCAGCTTCAAGATTGGCTTTCCACGCGCACGGCCAGCACGTAGCCTTTGCCGCGTACAGTCTTGATGATCGCCGGCTCCCGCGCCTCGTCGCGCAGGCGTTCGCGCAGGCGGCTCACCTGCATGTCGATGGTGCGGTCGAGCGGGTCGGCATCGCGCCCGAACGTGAAATTGGAAAGCTGGTCGCGCGACAGGACCGCGTTCGGGTTCTGCAGGAAAATCAGCAGCAGCCGGTACTCGGCGCCCGACAAGGGCACCACCACGCCGTCGGGCGCAAGTAGATTGCGTTCCCGCGTGTCCAGACGCCAGCCGGAGAAGCTGAAGCATTCCGGCACGTTGATCCCGGTATCGGCTGGCAGCGCCTTGGCGCGGCGCAGGATGCTGCGGATGCGCGCCAGGAGTTCGCGCGGATCAAAAGGCTTGGCCAGATAATCGTCGGCACCCATTTCAAGTCCGATGATGCGGTCCACCGGATCGCCTTTCGCAGTGAGCATCAGCACCGGCACCTGCGAGCGCGCGCGCAACTGCCGGCACAGCGAAAGGCCGTCCTCGCCTGGCAGCATCAGGTCCAGCACCACCAGGCTCGCCGGCTTTGCCGCCAGGGCCTCGCGCATGGCTGGGCCGTCCGCGACCGCCTGCGCGTCGAAACCGTTCTTGCGCAAATATTCCTCCAGCAGCTTGCGGATGTCTTCGTCGTCGTCAACGATGAGTATGCGGTCGCGCATGGGCGCTCTTATACCTCCTGCCGCAACGAATTGGGAGGCGTTTTGTCAACTAACGTAACAGCGAATCCGACGCCGACACTTCGTTACATGGCGCGCGGCTGCCTCGCTTAGATTCCCCGTACTCCCTTCTTCCGGTCACGCATGAACAACACGCGATCCCGGCAGTTTGCCGGCCTGTGCACGGCTACGCTGCTCGCGCTTTTTGCCGCGGCACGACCCGCCTCCGCCGCCGATCCCTTCGGCACCGACAAGCTTGCGCCGCCCAACCAGGGCGTGCCCTGGAGCGGCGGCGCCGATGCCTGTTCGCTCCAGGCGTCCACCACCGGACCACTGACGCTCGCCGGCGTCATCGAACGGGCGCTTTGCAACAACCCGCAGACCCGCCAGTCCTGGACTGCCGCGCGCGTCCAGGCAGCACAGGTAGGCCGCAGCCGCGCCGCATATTTGCCCGAGGTCACGATAGACGGCCTGGCCGGCGCCGGCCGCACCCGGCCCAGGGATGGGGTTGCCTTCAGCCAGGAGAGCGTCTCGGCTGCGGCGACCGTGAGCTATCTGCTGTTCGACTTCGGGGCGCGCGACGCCAATCTCGACAACGCCCGCCAGTTGCTCGAGGCCGCCAACTGGTCGCACAACGCCACGCTGCAGTCGGTATTCCTCTCCGCGATCCAGTCCTACTATCAATTGTTTGCCGCTGGGGCCAATGTCGAAGCCGCGCAGGAAGCCGAGAAGGCCAGCGAAGAAAGCCTGAAGGCGGCCGAAACCCGCTATCGCGTCGGCACCGGCACCCCGGCTGACCGGCTGCAGGCGAAGACCGCGTTCTCGCAGGCCCAGCTCATCCGCACGCGCGCCGAAGGCGAGCGTCGTACCGCCGCCGGCGTGCTCGCCAACGCCATCGGCCTCGACGCCGACGCCGAAGTCGAGCTCGCGCCGCCGCGCATCCAGGCACCGGACCCGACCACCGACGCGCGGGTTCGCGAACTGGTCGGTTACGCGCGCATGCTGCGCCCCGACCTGGCCGCGGCCGAGGCCAAGGTCCAGGCCGCGCGCGCGCAAGTGCGTGCGGCGCAGGCCGCGGGCAAGCCGACCGTATCGCTCACCGGTTCCGCCGGATTGTCGGACTCGAACTCGGCCAGCCTGGCCAGCAGCGGCGCGGTGGGAATCAGCGTGAACATCCCGCTGTTCACCGGATATCGCAACACCTACGACATCCGATCCGCCGAGATCCAGGTCGAAGCGAGCGAAGCCGACCGCGATCGGTTGCGCAACCAGGTTTCGCTGGACGTGTGGCGCGCTTACCAGTCGCTCGCGACCGAGCGCACCGCGCTGGTGAATGCCGAGGACTTGCTGCAAAGTGCGCTGGAATCCGAGAACGTCGCCCGCGGACGCTACAAGGCCGGTGCCGGCACGCTGATCGATCTGCTCAATGCGCAGTCGGCGGCGGCCCGCGCCCGCTTCGAGTCGGTTCAGGCGCGCTACAACTGGCACCTTGCCAAGGCCGCGCTCGCCAGCGCGCTCGGCACGTTGGACCTGGCGGCGCTGCCGGGCAATGCCGACACCGTATTGATCGACACCTCACGTTCCGCACTACGCAAATGAAGAAGCCGCATCTGTCGTTCCTTGTGAAGATTTTCGTTGTGCTGCTGCTGCTCGCCAGCGCGGGCACCGCAATCTGGCTGTGGAAGAACAATTCCGAAATGCCGGCCGAACAGCGCTACCGCACCAGGCCGGTCGAGCGCGGCACGCTGGTGCAGAGCGTTTCCGCCAACGGCACGCTCAATCCGGTGGTGCTGGTCACCGTCGGCTCGCAGATTTCCGCACGCGTGACCAAGCTGTACGCGGACTTCAACCAGCGCGTCAAGGCCGGCCAGGTGCTCGCCGAGCTCGATCCGGCGCTGCTCATCGCGACCGAACAACAGACGCTTGCCAACCTCGCCAGCGCGCGGGCTTTGCTCAGGCTGGCGCGCGCGAACGAAGAACGGTTTCAGCAACTGTTTGCGCAGGAATACATCTCCAGACAGGAGATGGACCAGGCAGTGCAGGCGCGCGAAGCAGCGCAGGCGCAGGTGCAGGTGTACGAAGCGCAGCACAGCAGGGATCGGGCGAACCTGCACTACACCGTGATCCGTTCGCCGGTTTCCGGCGTGGTCGTGGATCGCCAGGTGGACGTCGGGCAGACGGTCGCTGCCAGCCTCCAGGCACCGGTCCTGTTCAAGATCGCGCAGGACCTCAAGCAAATGCAGATCAACTCGGCGGTCGCCGAAGCCGACGTCGGTGCGATCCGCATCGGCCAGGAAGTGGACTTCCGCGTGGACGCGTTTTCCGACCGCGAGTTCAAGGGCAAGGTCAAGCAGATCCGGCTCAATCCCACCATCACCAGCAACGTCGTCACCTACAACGTGGTGGTATCCGTGGACAACGCGGATGAGGTCCTGCTGCCGGGCATGACTGCTTATATCACCATCACCACCCAGACCAAACAGGATGTGCTGATGGTACCCAGTGCGGCGCTGCGTTTCCGCCCGGCCGGCAAGGCAGAATCCCCGCGCATGTCTTCCGGGCCGGCGGCCGGCGCGACCGCCGGGGCGCGCAAGCGCGCAGCAGGATCACAGGTGCACGCGCTGCGCGGCGGAAAGATCGAAGCCGTCGCGGTGCAGACCGGCATCACCAACGGCCGCGTCACCGAGATCGCCGGCGGCGATCTGCGTGAAGGCGACATGGTGGTCGTCGAAGATCTGACCGCGACGCCGCGCCTGCAAACGGCGCCCAGCGGCCCGCGCACGAGGTTGTTCTGATGGCGAATCCGGTGGTGCGCATCGAGCATCTTCACAAGAGCTATGAAACCGAGGCCGGCGTCGTCCCGGTGCTCCACGACGTTAACCTCGTCATCGAGCCCGGTGAGTTCGTCGCCATCATGGGTCCGTCGGGATCGGGCAAGTCCACGTTCATGAACATTCTCGGCTGCCTGGACCAGCCCACCCGCGGCAGGTATTTTCTCGACGGAGCCGACACCGGCCGACTCAGCAGCGACCAGCTCGCAAGGCTGCGCAACCGCACCATCGGCTTCGTGTTCCAGGGATTCAACCTGCTGCCGCGCGCGCGGCTCACCGACAACGTCGCGCTGCCGCTGGTTTACGCCGGCATGGCGCGCAACGAACGCAACACCCGCGCGCTCTCGCTGCTCGAGCGCGTCGGCCTGGCGGGCCACGTGCAGTCCTTCCCCAACCAGATTTCCGGCGGGCAGCAGCAACGGGTCGCGATCGCCCGCGCGCTCGCCACCCGCCCGCGGCTGCTGCTCGCCGACGAACCCACCGGCAATCTCGACACGCACACCGGCGCCGAGATCATGAATCTGTTTACGCAGTTGAACCGCGACGAAGGCATCATCGTGGTGCTGGTCACCCACGATCGGGAAATCGCCGCCTATGCGCACCGGCTGGTGCGCTTCCGCGACGGCATCGTGGAGCACGACAGTGCCGTCGTCGCCGGCAAAGCGGAGGCACCCGCATGATCCTGTCGATGCTCGCCGAAGCCTGGTCGGCGATGGGCGCCAACCGGCTGCGCACATTCCTCACCATGCTCGGCATGGTGATCGGCGTGGCCGCCGTGGTGGCGATGCTCGCTGTCGGCCAGGGCGCGCAGATGATGGTGAACCAGACCATCGCCTCGATGGGCAGCAACCTGTTCATCGTCCTCTCGGGCGGCTCCACCAGCGGCGGATTGCGGATGGGGTCCGGCAGCGTGCTGACGCTGACGCTGGCGGACGCGGACGCAATCGCCGAACTGCCCGGCGTTGCCGCGGTGGCGCCGGTACAACCCGGCAATTCCGAGGTCATCTACGGCGCCAGCACCTGGAGCACGCAGGTGTACGGCACGTTGCCGAGTTATCTGGACGTGCGCGAATGGCCGCTCGCATCGGGCGAGCCCTTCACCGACTACGACTTGCGCTCCGCCAGCCGCGTGGCGCTGCTCGGCGGCACGGTCGCGAACTACCTGTTCGGCGACGAAGTCCCGGTTGGAAAAACCATCCGCATCAGAAACAGCCCCTATCTGGTGATCGGCGTGCTGGCGCGCAAGGGCCAGAGCCTCGACGGGCGCGACCAGGACGACACCATTCTGGTGCCGGTCACGACCGCGCAGCGCAAGCTGTTCGGCTCGCAGTTCCTGGGTACGGTGCGGTTCATGATGGTGCAGGCGGTTTCGGCGGACCTCATGGACCGGGTCGAACGCGACATCACGGAACTTCTGCGCGCGCGCCATCGTCTCAACATCGATGCAGAAAACGACTTCACGGTGCGCAACCTCACTGCAGCGGCCAACGCCGCGGCCGCGACCACCAGGGTGATGTCACTGATGCTGGGAGCGATCGCTTCGGTGTCGCTGCTGGTCGGCGGCATCGGCATCATGAACATCATGCTGGTGTCGGTGACCGAGCGCACCCGCGAGATCGGCATCCGCATGGCCATCGGAGCCACCGAGGCCGACGTGCAGCGCCAGTTCCTCATCGAGGCCGTAGTGCTCAGCCTGATCGGTGGCGCCATCGGCATCGTGGTCGGCGTGGGCAGCTCGCTCATCATCACCAACGTGCTGGGCTGGCCGGTGCTGGTCTCTCCCCTGTCCATCGTGGTTGCGGTCCTGTTCTCCGCCGCCGTGGGTATCTTCTTCGGCTTCTACCC
>JBOIFZ010000432.1:0-2298 GCA_050741735.1 Burkholderiales bacterium | reverse complement strand
GACGGCGAGGCCGACTGGCAGGAGCTATTGCGCCACGTCGCCGGGCCGATCCGCGAGGCGCCGGCTGCAGAGAAGGCATCGGAGGAGTATGCCCAGGCCGCCGCCTGGCTGGCGAAGGGCGAGGGCGGCGCGGAGTTGTCGGAGACCGACAAGCTCAAGCTCGATCAGATCAATGAACTGCTGGACGAGGAAGTGAGGCATTATCTGCAGGGCGACGGCGGAGACCTCTATGTCGTCGGCCTGGAAGGCAGCACGCTGAAGGTACACTACCAGGGCGCGTGCGGCAGTTGCCCCAGTTCCATTTCTGGCACGCTCGCCGGCATCGAAAGCCTGGTCAGGCGCATCGATCCCGAAATGGAAGTAGTCGCGGTGTGATCCCGAAGTGAACGGTGATCGGTGAACGGTAAACGGCAAGTGAAAGAGAATGGTGGTTTCCTGAGTTTAACCGTTCACTGTTTACAGTTCACAGATTACCAGCCGTGAGCGACTGGGTTTTTGTTGCCGAAGCGGCCAGTATAAAGCCCGGCCACTATGAAACTGTCGATCTCGATGGCACGCTGGCGGCGGTGTTCAACGTCGATCGCGAGTTTTACGCCATCGAGGACGTGTGCACCCACGACGGCACGGTGCTCACCAGCGGCAACCCGATCGAGGGCGACGAAATCGTCTGTCCACGGCACGGCGCGCGCTTCTGCGTCAGGACCGGCGAGGCGCTCTCGCCGCCCGCGTACGAACCTACTGCCAGGTTTCCCGTGAAGGTCGAAGACGGAAAAGTCTACGTCCGCGACGATCGCTGGGACTAAGAAGTCGAGTCGCTGCGAACGTCAGCCGAGCTCTTTCAAGACAGCGCGTGCCTGCGTGACGCGGGCAGCAACGTCCGGCATCGCGGCGTCCACTCGAAGCCGATCCTGCCCGCTCAACTTGAAGTTCTTGCGGCTCTGTACCAGTCCTATGATCTTGGCGGGGTCCAGCGGGGGATTGGGTACGAACTGCAGAAGAAGGCTCTCCGGGCCGGCATCGATACGGGAGATGCCAAGCTGCTTGGCCGCGATGCGCAGCCGGTGGCTATCCAGCAGCACTTTGGCAGGGTCGGGCAGTAAGCCGAAGCGGTCAACCAGTTCCTCGTGCAGGGCTTCCAGTTCTTCCGCCGTCTCGCAGTTAGCGAGCCGCTTGTACAGCACCAGGCGCTCGTGGATGTCAGCGCAGTAGTCCTCGGGCAGAAGCGCCGGAGCGTGCAGGTAGATCTCGGTGCCGAGATTGAATCCGCCGGCGAGATCCGGCTCCTTACGGGCCTTGAGCGACTTCACGGCCGCGTTGAGCATCTCGGCATAGAGCGCGAACCCCACTTCCTGCATTTCCCCGCTCTGCGATTCACCCAGTACTTCGCCGGCTCCGCGGATTTCGAGGTCTTGCATGGCGAGATAGAAGCCCGAGCCCAGTTCTTCCATCATCTGGATCGCCTCCAGGCGTTTTCTCGCCTGGCTGCCGATAGTATCCTCATCCGGCGTCAGCAGATAGGCGTAGGCCTGGTGGTGCGAGCGGCCGACGCGGCCGCGCAACTGGTGCAGCTGCGCAAGGCCGAACTTGTCGGCGCGATTGATGATGATGGTGTTGGCCGTCGGCACGTCGATTCCGGTCTCGATGATACTCGTGCAAAGCAGCAGGTTGAAGCGGCCCTGGTAAAAGTCGCGCATCACCAGTTCCAGTTCGCGCTCAGGCATCTGGCCGTGAGCGGTGCGGATGCGCGCTTCCGGCAGCAGCCTGGCCAGCCGCGCTTCCATATTGCGGATGGTCTCGATCTCGTTGTGCAGGAAGTAAACCTGCCCGCCGCGCTTCAGTTCACGCAGCACCGCTTCGCGGATCAGGCCCTCACTGAGCGGTGAAACGAGGGTCTTGATCGCCAGGCGCCGCCGCGGAGCGGTGGCGATGACCGAGAAATCGCGGAGTCCTTCGAGCGCCATTGCCAGCGTGCGCGGAATCGGCGTGGCGGTGAGCGTTAACACGTCCACCTGTGCGCGCAATGCCTTCAGTTTTTCCTTCTGGCGCACGCCGAAGCGGTGCTCCTCGTCTATGATTACCAGACCGAGGTCCTTGAATTGCACGCCGCGGGAAAGCAGCTTGTGGGTGCCGATGGCGATGTCCTTGCGGCCTTGATTCAGGCCTTCGAGTGCGGCGCTGGTTTCCTTTGCCGAACGAAAGCGCGACAGTTCGGCAATCGTCACCGGCCAATCGGCAAAGCGGTCGGAGAAGGTCTGGAAGTGCTGTTCGGCGAGCAGCGTGGTGGGCACCAGAACGGCC
>JBOIFZ010000431.1:0-5049 GCA_050741735.1 Burkholderiales bacterium | reverse complement strand
TACGCGCGCAGCCAGGGCATCCTCTGCCAGGGCCGCGGCTCGGCGGCGAACTCCGCGGTGTGCTACGCGCTCGGGATCACCGAAGTGGACCCCGGACGGATGCAGATGCTGTTCGAACGCTTCATCTCCAGGGAGCGCAACGAGCCGCCGGACATCGACGTGGATTTCGAGCACCAGCGCCGCGAGGAAGTCATCCAGTATCTCTACGCCAAATACGGGCGTGAGCGCGCCGCCATCGCCGCCACGGTGATCACCTACCGCTCGCGCAGCGCCTTCCGCGACGTCGGCAAGGCGCTCGGGCTCGACCTCGCCCAGGTGGACCGCATCTCCAAGAGTTTTGCCTGGTGGGACCGGCGCGACGAACGCGCCGCCCGGCTGCAGGAAGCCGGCTTCGACCCGGGATCGCCCGTCATCCGGAAACTCGTCTGGCTCACCGACGCGCTGATCGGGTTTCCCCGCCACCTGTCGCAGCACGTCGGCGGCTTCGTGATCTCGCGAGGCCCTCTCTCGCGCCTGGTTCCGATCGAGAACGCCGCCATGCCCGAACGAACGAACATCCAGTGGGACAAGGACGACCTCGATGCGCTCGGCCTGCTGAAAGTGGACGTGCTCGCGCTCGGCATGCTCTCGGCGATCCGCCGCGCGCTCGACCTCGTGAGCCGCATCCGCGCAAAGCCGTTCGGCATGGCGGACGTGCCGCCCGAGGATCCGCAGGTCTACGCCATGCTGCAGCAGGCCGATTCGATCGGCGTGTTCCAGATCGAGTCGCGCGCGCAGATGTCCATGCTGCCGCGGTTGCGGCCCGCGAACTACTACGACCTGGTGATCGAAGTGGCGATCGTCCGCCCCGGACCGATCCAGGGCGGCATGGTGCATCCGTACCTGCGCCGGCGCCAGGGTCTGGAGCCGGTCACCTATCCTTCCGAGGCCGTGCGCAGCGTACTCGAACGCACGCTCGGCGTGCCGATCTTCCAGGAGCAGGTGATGCAGCTTGCCGTGGTCGCCGCCGGATTCACGCCGGGCGAAGCCGATCATCTGCGCCGCTCGATGGCGGCGTGGCGCAGGAAAGGCGGGCTGCATCAATTCGAGGAAAAGCTGATTTCCGGAATGCGCGAACGCGGCTACAGCGAGAAGTTCGCCCGGCAGATCTTCCAGCAGATCCTGGGTTTCGGCGAATACGGCTTTCCCGAGTCGCACTCGGCGAGCTTTGCGCTGCTGGTCTATGTCTCCGCGTGGCTCAAGTGCCATGAGCACGCGGCGTTCACCTGCGCGCTGCTCAACAGCCAACCGATGGGCTTCTACGCGCCGTCGCAACTGGTGCAGGACGCGCAGCGCCACGGCATCGAAGTACGGCCGGTGGATGTGCTCGTTAGTGAATGGGATTGCACCTTGGAATCAGGACTGAGGACTGAGGTGAAAGGACTGAGTAAAAACAAAATCGCAGCAGATCTACTCAGCACTCAGTCCTCAGCACTCAGTCCTGAATCTCAACCGGCCATTCGACTGGGCTTGCGCATGGTCGGCGGTTTGTCCGAAGCCGCAGCCGAACGTCTGATCGCTGCAAGAGAACTACTTCTGTCGTCCCAAAAATTATTGAATTTTTGTCCTTCAGACATCCGTGTGGGTGGCTCGCCTCCCAAAATCTCCCTCACCTGGCGCGCCGCGCCTCCCTCTCCCGAAGGGAGAGGGGAAAACCCCCTTCTCTCTGCGGGAGAAGGGATGGAGATGAGGGAAAATTCTCCGAGTGTTCGAGTAATACCCGCCGATTGCTGCAGTCACGATTCATACGAAATACCAACGGACTTGAATTTTGAACAACTGGCCCTGCAGGCCGGACTCAACCGCCGCGACCTGCGCTGCCTCGCCGAAGCCGGCGCGCTGGCATCGCTGGCCGGGCATCGCCGCAACGCGGCGTGGCTGGTCGCCGGGATCGAGGAACGTCCACCGGTGCTCGCTTCGGCTGCGATCGTCGAATCCGCGGTCGATCTGCCCGCGCCCACCGAAGGCCAGGACATCGTCGCCGATTACGCCAGCCTGGGGCTGACGCTGCGCCGGCATCCGCTGGCGCTGTTGCGCCCGCAACTCGCGCGCTTGCGCATGATCACCGCGCGGGAACTGCTGCACACCCCGACGGGAAAACCGGTGCGCGTCGCCGGACTGGTCACCTGCCGGCAGCGGCCCGGCACCGCGAGCGGGGTCATTTTCATCACCCTCGAAGACGAGACCGGCCAGATCAACGTGGTGGTGTGGAGAGGCGTGTCGGAGAAGCAGCGCCGCCCGCTGCTGGCCGCCAGCCTGCTAGGCGTGCACGGGGTGCTGGAACGCGAAGGCGCAGTCACCCACCTGATCGCTGGAAAACTGGTGGACTACTCGGCTCTGCTCGGCAACCTCGTCACCCACTCTCGCGATTTCCACTAAATCCAGAGCAACCTCTTTCACCACGAAGGACACGAAGGAACACGAAGGAACACGAAGGAAAAACCAAAAAAGAAACTCGTCGAAACGCAGTGGATGCAAACTGAACACAACCCGGTCGCATTGTGTGCCGAGCGCCCGGTTCCGGCCAATCTTCTTATGTTTTTTTCCTCCCCTTTTGTATTTGAATTCCTTCGTGTACCTTCGTGTCCTTCGTGTTGAGCGCGGTTCGGTTTCCCAATGAAAAAAGATCAATTCGACTTCGACACGCCGATAGACCGCCGCGGCACGGGCAGCATCAAGTGGGATAAATACAAAGGCCGGGACGTGATTCCGCTGTGGGTGGCGGACATGGACTTCGCCTGCGCGCCGGCAGTGGTCGAAGCGCTGCATCGCCGGGTCGATCATCCGATTTACGGGTATTGCGATCCGCCCGCCGATCTGGCCGGCACCATCGTCGCCTGCCTGGAGCGCGATTACGGCTGGAAGATCAAACCGGACTGGATCGTCTGGCTGCCGGGACTGGTGGTCGGCCTCAACGTGGTGTGCCGCGCCTTCGGCGAACCGGGCGACGACGTCCTCACCGCCACGCCGGTCTATCCGCCCTTCCTGTCCGCGCCGGTCGATTCGGCGCGCAACGCGGTGCGCGTACCCATGTCAGAAAAGAACGACGTCTGGAACTGGGACATCGCAGCGCTCGAGCGCGCCATTACGCCGAAGTCCCGCCTGCTGCTGCTCTGCAATCCGCACAATCCGGTCGGCCGCGTATTCTCGAGCGGCGAACTGCAGGCAATTGCCGAAGCGTGCGAACGCCATGACCTCACGCTCTGTTCCGACGAAATCCATTGCGGCCTGATCCTCGATCCGGACAAGCCCCATGTTCCCGTTGCGTCGCTGAGTGAAAACATCGCGCGCCGCACGGTGACGCTGATGTCGGCGAGCAAGACCTTCAACCTGCCCGCGCTCGGCTGCGCCTACGCGATCGCGTCGAACCCGGAGGTGCGCGCAAGAATCAGGAAAGCGATGGCGGGGATCGTCCACCACGTCGGCATGATGGGATTCATCGCGACGCTCGCCGCTTACCGCGATGGCAAGGAATGGCAGCTCGCGCTGCTCGACTACCTGCGCGGCAACCGCGACCTGGTGGAGCGGGAAATCGGCGGCATTCCGGCGCTACGCATTTGGCATGCGGAGGCGACCTATCTGTCGTGGATCGATGCTCGCGCGCTGCCGGTCAACAACGCGCAAGAGTTTCTCGAAGAGGCCGGTGTCGGACTATACGATGGCGCGCTTTTTGGTGCGCCGGGCTATCTGCGTCTCAACTTCGCCTGCGCGCGCTCGCTGCTCGAGAAGGCTCTCGAGCGCATCTCCCGCTCGTTATCCATTCTCTAAATCGACGATCTTCACCGCAAAGACGCAAAGAATTCTTTTCAATTCCTTCTTTTCTATACCCGCTCGAAGGGTGCCCTTGAGGGGTACGCAAAGAAAACCTGCCGGTGGAAAAAATTGGGGGGATACCCGGTCGCGGATATTTCGCCCAGTTTCCTCGTTTATGGCACTGCGTCGACCAGTTCTCGTATTTCTGTCCCTTGCGCCCTTTCTTTTCACTTTGCGTACCCCTCAAGGGGGTATTAAAAAGAATCCTTTGCGTCAACGCTTTTCGAATGAGAGTTGTCAAAAACAACCGCGTTCCCTAAGTTTTTTCGGTAACATCTCACGACTCACGATCCTTGGAACGCGCGATGGACCGATTCACGATTTCGCTGAACAAAGATCTGGCAGGCCGAATTCCTGTCCGCCCGATTCACCGTTCGAAAGGAAACTGAATGGCATCAAGACCGCTTTTGTTTACGCCGATATCGCTGCGTGGGGTAACGCTCAAGAACCGCGTGGTCATTTCGCCGATGTGCCAGTACTCTGCAAGGGACGGACTGGCCAACGACTGGCACTTCGCCCACCTCGCCAAGTTTGCGATCGGCGGCGCCGGGCTCGTTTTCGCCGAGGCCGCCGCCGTTGAAGCCAGCGGCCGCATTACCCACGGGGATCTGGGCATCTGGTCGGACGCCCACATCGCGCCATTGAAGCGCATCACCGATTTCATCAAGTCGCAAGGTTCGGTGGCGGCGATGCAACTCGCGCACGCGGGCCGCAAGGCTTCGATACAACGGCCTTGGGACGGTAACGGTCCGATCAATGAAACCGATCGCGCGCGCGGCGAAGACGTGTGGCCGGTGGTCGCGCCCAGCCCGATCGCGATGGACAGCGGCTGGCTCACGCCGCACGAACTCACGGTAAACGAAATTCGCCAGGTGCAGGAATCCTGGAAAAAGGCCGCGTTGCGCGCCCTCTCAGCAGGGTTCGATGTGCTCGAGATGCATTCCGCGCACGGCTATCTCGGCCACGAGTTCCTCTCCCCGCTTTCCAACAAGCGCAGCGATCGGTACGGCGGCGACCTCAAGGGCCGGATGCGTTTTACACTGGAACTGGCGGAAATCCTGCGCGCCGCGTGGCCGCAGGACAAGCCGTTGTTCGTGCGTGTATCCTCGGTGGACGGCATCGAAAACGGCTGGACGCTGGACGACACCGTGGCGCTGGCGAAGGAACTCAAGGCGCGCGGCGTGGATGCGCTCGACT
>JBOIFZ010000430.1:0-10566 GCA_050741735.1 Burkholderiales bacterium | reverse complement strand
GTGGCGCGAAGATTGGCATTAACTGACCGACGGACAACCGCCATGATGGCCCGCGTTCCCCATTTCACGCGTCTCGTGTATGCCGCGGCAGTCGTTTTCACCGCACTCCTGCTGCTGCCCCGCAGTGCCGCATTCGCCGCGCCGGCGGTGGCAATCTATCGCGGCGAGGCGCCTGACGCCTCCGGCCCGGGTCGAAGGATCGAGCTGCGGCTCTCGGCCGACGGAAAAATGACCTGGCTCACCGATTACCGCAACAATGGTCCGCCGATCACCGACGAAGGTCGCTGGAACGCCATCTCGGTCGAAGAAATCGAGGTCATCGTCGAGCGCCGTAACGGCAAGCAGGTCGAGCCTTCCGCCGTTCGCCTGCTGAAGCAGGGCGAGACGCTGCGCACCACGGCGGCATCAGCTGCCGAATTCGGCAGCCAGGGCCTGCTGCTGAAGCTGGCCAAGGCGGCGCCGATTGCCGCGCCACTCACCGGCGCGGTTTCTCCGGTCGGGGACTGGCAATGGGAAAGCCTGATTTCCTCCGCCGAGAAAGTCGCCGTCAACCGGCCGGAGCGCTACAGGCTGCAACTTCAGGCGGGTGGCAAGGCGCAGGTGCTTGCGGATTGCAACCGTGGCCAGGCCAGTTATTCATTCGACGGTCGCAGCTTCAACATCAGTATCACAGGAGTTACCCGCGCCGCCTGTCCGGCCGGCTCTCTCTCCGGCCGTTACCTCAAGGCACTGGAAACGGTAGTCGGGCAGCGCGTCAGGGGCGAAAACCTGTTTCTCGATCTGCCGGCCGATGGCGGCACCATGAAATTCGTACGGGCGAAATAATCAGGACCATGCCATTCGATCCGACGTCCCGGCGTGGCAATCGCGTCCGCAACGTGCTCGGCGGGCCGCTCGCCGATTGCTGCAACAATCCGGTGACCGGTTTCTTCCGAGACGGCTGCTGCAATACCGGCCCGGAAGATCCCGGGGCGCACGTCGTTTGCGTTCAGGTCACAAAGGAATTCCTGGAATTCTCGGTCGCACGCGGTAACGACCTGAGCACGCCGATGCCGGACTTCGGCTTCCCGGGGCTGAAACCCGGTGACCGATGGTGCCTCTGCGCGGCGCGCTGGCGCGAAGCGCTGCGTGCCGCAATGGCGCCGTCGGTGGTCCTCACGGCAACCCACGAACGGGCGCTCGACTACGTCACCCTCGAAGACCTCAAGAAATACGCGCTCGATCTGCAGTAGGCGCCGGAACGAGCGCCGAGTGCCGAAAGAGATTCAGCTCGCGCTAGCCGCTCTTCTTGAATATGCGGTCGAGGTGCTCCATGTCGTTGACGACTTTCCAGTCCAACGCACCGGCCGTACGGGCGCGTTTTTCCCACCACTCCAGCCGGTCCATATAGCGGCGGGGATCCACGTTGTCGGTGTCGAGCTTGGTGACGTTGACAGCGACCACGCGAATGCCGTCGAGCCTGATCGGAAAGTCCCGCACCGTCTTGTAGTCGAGTTCTTCCTGCATGTCCGAGAAGATCACGATGGTCTTGCGCCCGGCCTGGGACTCGTTCAGGAATTCGGCGGCCAGGATGATGCCGCCGGTGATGTCGGTGTGGCGGCTGCCTTTTGCGTCCTTCGTGGTCTTGGTGAAGGCGGCAATCTGCTCGCTGAACGCGCGCTTTTGCGCGTTGGCCGCAAGCGGGTCCTTGCCCAGGCTCACTTTGGCCACGATTTCCTTCTCGCTGAAACTGCGGCTCTTGACCCGCCCGACCGCAAGCGCGTCGCCGGGATTGAGCGTGCCCAGAAGGTAGTTCACCACCTGCTGCGCCTTGCCTGTCTCCTTGGCGTAGGTGCCGGAAGTATCGATCAGCACGTACACCGCCTGGTTGTGACTGGTCTCGGGCCCGCAGGCAACGATGAACAACAGTACCCCGAGCGCCGCAAGACTGGATGCCCCTTTCATAGCGCCTCCTCGGATCCGGACGCACGCTTGAGCGGCGGCACCGGGCGCAGCTTGTGGCGGGCTGCATCCTCGCGGTAGCCGACGATCCAGCGCTCGATCGCAAGCGGCACGAAGATGAACACGTCGTAGAGCATTATCGCCAGCTTGCCCGCCCCCCTGATCAGATTGGCGGTAAAGCGCAGCACGAACGCCAGTCCGCGCAACACCATCTCCAGGCCGGCACCGACCACGGTACGGCCGGAATTGACGAAGTACTCCAGCGGGATCGCAACGAACGCCAGCGCAAACGGCAGCGTGAAGCCCAGGATCATCTGGCCGAACGTCGGGATCCTGGTGACCCAGCCTGCCTCGGCCTGCGCCGCGCCGGCGGCGGCGCCGAGCTGCTGTTTCAGTGCCACATCGGCGGCGATGATCATGTCGCGCATCACCGCCAGCGCCACCTCAACACCCGCCAGCACCAGAAGGATGGTGAGTGATGCCCACATCAGCCGGTGGCGCATCTTCTCGGTGATGTTGCCCAGCGGGAACAGACTGGTGAAGCGCAGCGTTTCCATCAGAAACAGGCCCATCAGGGTTTCGAACAAGATGATTACCAGCGCCGCGACTTCCGAGGCCTGCAGGCTCTCGGTGATGTAGTCCCCGCCGCCGACCATCGCCGACATCGGCAGTGCGATCAGCTTGAAGTTGACGTATGCGCCGCCGAAGGCAATCAGCATCACCAGACCGGCGATGAAGAACTGCGTTGAAGCCGATTGTGCGAGTGCGTTCGCAGCGTCATTGTTGCGAGCCGTGATGTTTTCGAGTTTAACGACATTGGCGTCGATCTTCGCCGCGCTATTCTGCAGACTGGTGATGTTGCGGTCCACCTCGGTCAATGTCTGGCTGACCGAGCGCCAGAACGGGAGAAAACCCTTCAAAATGTGGTGTCGCTCCTGGTAGCCGCCGCGGTACTCCGCCACGATCTTCTGATAGATATCGTCGAGAGAGTCGCGGATGTCGGAGAGAATGCGCTCCACCACACCGTCGCCGCTGGCTTTGATCTTGGCGATGGCCTCGATTGCCTTGACCCACTCCGGGGGCGGCGGGGGCACTTCGCCGCTCTTCTTGTAGTCCTCTTCGATGCGCGTGATTTCGTCCATCAACTTGCGCTGTAGCACCGGGTAGCCCTCGAGGTCACGCTGCACCAGCATAGTAACGTGCTCGAACTCGCGCTCGATCGTCAGCTTCACTTCATGGCTGCCATGAGCGAACAGCACTTCGCGGTTGCGGATGCGCAGGCGCAAACCGGTATCGGCCAGCCAGCGCGCGCCCAGCCGCAGCGGATTGGCGATCGCCCGGCACACGCTTCTGAGCAGCGCATGCATCGGTTGGCGCGCCGCATACAGAAATGGCATCAGCAGAACCAGCAGAACCAGCAGCGACGGTAACGGGCGATTCGGCCAGATGAACAACGATTCCAGGAGTGACATGGTTCCCCCTTGTTGTCTGAACTTTGGCTTCGGCAACAAAACAACACGCGAAACAGCGTTCGCGTGCGTGAACCCCCTTTTATCTGCAACCGGCGGGCCAGAAATGCGGCCACCCCCCCATATCGGCATGGTTCGCGGGCCCGTGCGGTTACCCCTATGTTATTGCGCGAATAAATCGGTGCCAGGGGAGCCGGGAAACCGCTTGATGATCGGGGGCAATTGTCGCCGCGCGGCGACTCGGAGTGCCGAATATAGTAACACCGGTCCGGTCAGGGGTAACTTGCTGATCCAATGGGTGCGGCAGTAACATTTCCGGGCAGGGGAGGTGCGTGATGGTAAAGGGAAGAACCTCGCGGCGTGAACCGGTTTCCAGGGCGCGGATGGCGCGCCGTATCATCGGCGTCGCGCTGTGGGCCGGGGGAATCGCTTCCGGGGTCATCGGCGGCGACTACAGCCTGCCGATCGCGCTGGCGCTGTTCGTGATCGGCTTCTTCCTGTTCGTTTCCACGCCCGCAGCCAAGGGAAAGCAATAGAGACTGGTGACGGGTGACGGGCAACTTGAGAAGTCCAGTCAAGACTCTCCCTTCATTGATTGCTATTTCAGCACCTCGTGCAAGTACGCGACGAACCGGTCGCGCCACATCTCCTGACGCATGCCCTGAATGTGCCCGGCGCCAGGTATGACCCACAGTTGTTTGGGCTCCAGCGCCGCGTCGTAGAGCCGCTGCCCGTGATGTACCGGAACGATCGCATCCTGATCGCCATGAATGACCAATAGCGGAATCGGGCTGATCAGCTTCATCGCCGGTAGCGGGCCGAAGCTTTCATCCACGGTAAGCGAAGCCAGCCACTGAAACGGCCAGGTCAGCCAGTTAGCCGCCAGTTTTTCGCGGGTGATTCCGGTGTAGCTCGAAAACGCGCTCTCGACCACCAGCGCGCGGACATGTTCGCGATACGGCGAGTACGCGACGTTGTACGCAGCCAGCGCTCCGCCCAGGCTCTGGCCGTAGACCACGATGCGGTTCGTGTCGATGTCGCTGCGCGCGAGCAGCGTCTGCATTGCGGCATCGATATCCCGCTGGGATCCGGCAATCGAAGGGCTGCCTGCGGATGCGCCGTAGCCGCGGTAGTCGATTAGAAAGACGTTGAACCCCTGTGCAGGCATCCAGGCGATGGCGGAAACATGCGTACTGATGTTCTCGGCGTTGCCGTGCAGAAACGTTATGGTCCCCGCGGCATCACCCTGCGCCGGCAGAAACCAGCCGAACAGTGCGAACCCGTCCCCTGTCTTGAATCGCACCTCCTCATACGCAAGCCCGAACGTTTCCGGCGTCAGAATCCTCTGCCGGTGCGGCTGGAAGAACATCTGCGTGCAACCGGCAAGCATCGCGGCCAGCAGAATGGTCGCAACGCAGCGCCTTACGCTCAAAAGTAGTGATGCAGCGAAATCAGCACGGTGTTCCAAGATTGTTTCTCCTGACGCTCGCGCGATACATCAAGGCGCAGCGCGTTATTGGTATTGAGCGTGTAGCGCTGGCGTAGGCCCCCCGCCCAAGCAGTATCGGTATCGCCTGCGAAGAAGCGCTGTCCGCCCGCATGCAAGTCCGCTCGCCAGCGCGGCGTAAGGTCGGCAATCATGCCGATGCTCGGTCCGGCGCCGAGCGCAAAGCCGCGGCCAAGGCGCTTATCGACACGGGCGGTCGCCTCCAGGAAAGCATAGACCAGCGTACTGCTATGCAGCGAATCCGGCACGTTCCGGGCGAGGCCGGCGCCGCCGTTCACTTCGAACACCAGCGGCTCCGCGCCGCTTTCGATCCGCGTGCGCGCCCAACCGGCATCGATCTTCCAGGACAGCGTCTTGAAGAAATCGTTTCTCGGCGAAATGGATACGATGTCCACCGGCTTGAACTCCTCCAGACGCAGGCCTTCGCCACTGCTGTAATCCCGCAGCACGAAATCGAAGAATTCAATCTGCGCACCGCGCACGTACCCGCTCTCGGGATCCATTAGTTCGTGGTAGGTAGGCCGCGCACCCAACTCGACGAAGTCGGTGCCATCGCGACGACCGGCGCCAATTGCAATGCGGGCGGTTCCGTGGCCCTGGTCGGGCCGCACATCCGGAACTGGCACCGGCGGATCGTCCGAATCCGCGCCGAGGCGGCTGCGCGCCAGCATCAGTTCGCGAGCCAGCGCCGCCGGCTCGCCGACCGGACTGCGGCCGGTGGCACGCAAATAGTTGAGGTAATCGTGGCTCACTTCGAGCACGCGCGCCTTGCTGGCTGGCGGCAATACGGCGAACGCCGGAGTCTCGGTGGAAACGGTTCCGTGGCTCATGCCATTGACCAGGGCGAGTTCCGATGCCGACATCAGCCCCAGGCGGTGGAGTATCAGCGTGGCGTTCGACGGCCGGTACACAGCGCGCTTGAGCAGTCCCTGCTGCTCGACCACCGCACGCACCGTGTCGGTAGGGATCGCCCACCAGCGAAAGCGGCTGCTGAGATCAAGATCTGGGCGTGCCACTTCAAGCACCTCGAGCAGGTAGTAGGCACAGTTTTCGTCGAAAAAGTAATAGTCGAACCAGACCGGACCGAGTTCCCAGATGTGCATCAGCAGCCGGTCGATCTCCTCCGGCTTCAGATTGAGTTCGTATTCCCAGATGTCGCGATTTTCCAGATCGTTGTACTCCCTCACCTTGAGGTAGTACGGCATCATCGAGAATGTGCCGTGGTAGGTGCCGATCAAGCCGTTGATGGCGAAAGTGATGCCGTTGGTTTCGCTGGTACTGGCGCTGTAGTTCACCGCGTAGGCCAGCAGCCGGGTGCGCTCGTCCTGGTCCCGGGCATCGATGCGCAGCAACGTATGGCCGTACATCGACGACGGATTGTTCAGGTATGCCGTCGGGAAGACCAGCGTAACGCCCTGGGGATTCAGAGACTCACGCCAGGCATTGAAACGCTTGCAGGATTGCGGCGGCAGACGTGAAGGGTCGAAGGCGAGTTCCCGGTCGAGCCATGCGTAGCGCGCGATGAACCGGCACTGAGGATTCTGGCTGTCGCCGGTTTCCTCGGCGGTGGAGAAAAAGCTCGCCAGCGTGGCTTCGAGCTCTGCCTGCGGGCTGGTCTTGCCGTCCCGCGCCAGAAAAAATCCGGGTGCGTCCGCCAGGCTGTGCACGCCCGGCAGCGCCAGATTCGAGATGTAATGCAGCAAACGATGCCATTCCCGGCGCTCATGCAGGCGCAATTCGCGCGAACGGGCCGTGAGCTCGTCGAGATAGTCGCCGGCGCGCGCCGGCGGCGGCGTGGTCAATCCGCTCAGGCAAACCAGAAGGAGACAGGCGCGCAGCAGATTCGGCATCCGCGCAACGGCGGGCAAAAAAACACCCAGTGGCTTCCCACTGGGTGTCTTCACGACAGCCCGGAACTGCCCGGGCCTAGATCGAAGCTGCGTACTGGGCAAGGACCTGATCAGAGGACAGTACATCCTTCAACGCCACCACGAGCTGCTCGGTTGCGACATTCTCGGAAGGGAAAATCCTGGTGAGGTTCTGCTGCGCAGCGCGATTGAACTGCGCGCGATGCTCCTCGCGGATACCCATCAAGTGCGCGAGCGAATCCAGTGTCTCGCCGCCACCGATGGCCATGTCGCGCGCCAGCCGCTCCTTGTTGCCGTCGATGAACATGGAGGTTTTCCAGGTCGAAGTGACCGTGCCATCCTGGGTGCAACCGGAGGTGCCCGAAGAAATGCCGAAGGTCTGGTTGCCGAAGGTGCCGTTGGTGGTCACGGCCAGAACCTGGGGTGCCGTACCTTTTTCGCCGTCAAACAGTTTTGCACCCCAGCCACAGGAGCCGATGTTGTCGGCAAACGCCAGCGCGGGAAGTGCAGACATTGCAATCGCTATGAGAACTTTTTTCATATAAACCTCATGCAAAGTTATGGAGGAGGATTGGCTTCGGAGGATCGCCCCTGGTGCCGGTTCGTTTATACGGTCGTCATTCAGCCAAGTCAAATGCTCCCCGACAGGGGACCTTCGTCTGCAACCAAACGAACAAGTCGGGGACGGACCGACTGATGCGGTCAGCGCGTGTCGCCGGTCTTGATTTTCTGCTGAATAACGGAAATCAGCGCGCGTATGCGTATCATCGATTCGCTGTCCGGTTCGCGCCCGAGGTTCTTCCAGCGCCGTGCCTCGAAAAACAGGCAGGTTCGCAGGTCCGTCAGGGTTCCCGGGGTCCGGCTCGCGACCTCGGCGCACTTTTCGACGGACCCCCAGTAGCGGAAGCCGTCGAAAGTCAGGGCGAAGGGTTCGATGCGCGTCCAAGGCTCGCCGACCGCGGGTACGTCCGCCGGCGTAAGTTCCGTGTTTGCCAGTTCGGTTGTCATGAGCGGACACGAGCAATTAGCAGACTTGGGACTCTATTGTTCTCCATCTTTTCGGGAAATGACGCGTGCGCTGACTGCTGCCCGTCGCGGCCCGACGACAAGAGAAGCGAAGGCGCGGCGTCGATTGGCGTAGGATGCACCTTTACCTTGCTCCATGGCAAACTTATGGCCGCTCCCGCTCCATCCCCGATCAGTGATCCCTTGAGAAACCTGGCAGCGAAGATCTACATAGAACTGATCTGTCGCAACGTCGTCGTCATCGACAACGCCGCCCAGATCAAAACCAACCCGGAGAGCCTCGCCAAAATCAGCTTCAAACTGGCCGAGGTCTTCCAGCGCGTGGGCGTGGAAGTCAAGGCACCCAGCCTGCCGAAGAATCAGGAATTCGACATGAGGGCCGCCGATATTTCGGGTTGGAATGCGAAGCCGTAGGGATCGCGTAGACGATTGCTGGTAACGGATCGCAACTCTTGCTGGAAAAGAAAAAAGCCCGGTTGCCCGGGCTTTTCTCTTTGAGTGCCGGGTTGAACTGGTCGAAATCCGCCAGGCAACCGACACTGCCGTCAGGCTTACGCGGGACGGATGTTCGAGGCCTGATCACCTTTGGGACCGGTGGTCACGTCGAACGTGACCTTCTGGTTTTCCTGGAGTGACTTGAAGCCGTTGCCCTGGATCGCGGAGAAATGCGCAAAAAGATCTTTGCCGCCGCCATCCGGAGTAATGAAACCGAAACCCTTCGCGTCGTTGAACCACTTGACGGTACCTGTAGCCATAAATTTACTTTCCTAATAGAAATTGAAAATGGGCTGTTTGCCCGAGTGCGGATACTTCAAGAGGAGAAATTAAGGAGATCTGAGGGGTACCGGAAACGGATACAACGGACCAGCAATATCAGCGCTTGGAGAATCCTGCGCCGCCTTTATACGCCCTAATATCGGCAGGGTCAAAGCATTTCTGTAATTATTCTTAGACCGTATCCTGCGGGTTGATCAATGCCAGCGCGCCAAGAATCAGCAAGACCGACGCCGCGATCAGGGTCAGATCCAGGCCGCGCGGATCGCCGGCGACGATGCTCACGAGTACCGGACCGAGAATCTGGCCGATTGCGAATGCCGCAGTCATCGCCGCCATCAGGCTTGAGCCGTTTCCGGAAGCGACGCTGCGCGCCTCCTGCATCCCGGCCATGGTTGCGACCATGAAGGTGCCGCCGACGCAAAGCGCGGACAGCACGATGCCGCCGATACCGGGCCAGACGACCGGAACAGCGACTCCGAACGCCATTATGAAATGCGCGGCGATCCAGAGAGTGCGGTATGTCAGGCGCGTGGAGAGCCAACCCGCCGCCAGTGCGGAGATGAGAGCCGCCGCGCCGAAAATCGGCCAGGCCCAGCCGAAGATCGCCGGATCGGAGATCACATCTCTTGCCATCGCCGGCAGGAACGTCGCCGGGATGATGTAGCCGAACCCAAAGCAGCCGTAGCACCAGATCAGCCGCATGTGCTCGCCCGAGCGCTGCCGTCCAACAGGCGCAGTACCGACCGCCGCGGGTGCGGCTGCGCCGGCATATCCCGGCCAAATCGTCACGGTGAACAACAGCGCGGCTGCGCCCATTGCGATCCACGCCCGGTCGGACGACCACGCGAGTTGCAGAAACACCAGGCACAGCCCACCCGCCAGGGCCGTGCCCAGCCCCACCCCGCCGAAAACCACCCCGCCGAGGTGGTGGCTGCCCATCGTCGCGAGCCGTTGCAGTACCCACGCTGAGCCGAACACGAGCGCCCACGCGCTGGCGATGCCCGCCAGTGCCCGCAGCGCAATCCAGACAAGCGGATGGTCGGTCACGCCCATGCCCGCCGTGAGCAATGCGATGGCCACGAGCGAACCGCGGACGATGGCCGCCGATCGCGCGCGAATCCAGATGGCGGACAGCGCGCCGATGAAGTACCCGACGTAGTTGGCCGACGCCAGCCATCCCGCCGCGGCGAGCGACAGGCTCGCGTCTTTCTGCATCATCGGCAGGATCGGAGTGAAGGCAAAACGACCGATGCCGATGGCGGCGGCCAGAGTCAGCATGCCGGTAACTGCGAACTGTAGTCCTGACGGTTGACGCACCGTGCCCCCCGTAATCAGGCCATGTGGCAGAGAAACATCGAACTTATAACCGACCGTCCGCGGGCAAACAAGACACAGTCATTGAATATTTCATGTATTCATGTTGCGGACAGTTGGACTCAGCACGCATTCGCTTTTCGCTGTTCACCGCGTCCTCAGTCCCGAGTCCAGATGTTCCCCAAATCGGATTCACTGGCTTATGCTCCGCCACGGGTCACTGCCTTTGATATAACGCCGTAACCGCCCTACACTTGCGTCTGGGAAAGGGAAATCCGGCATGCATGATCTGGTCATCCGCGGCGGCATCGTCATTGACGGCACCGGCGCGCCGCGCCGTATCGCGGACGTCGCGATCGACGGTGAAACGATCACCGGGGTCGGCACGGAGATCGGGCGCGGGCGCCGCGAAATCGACGCCAGGGGAATGCTGGTCACCCCGGGCTTCGTCGACATCCACACCCACTACGACGGCCAGGTGTGCTGGGACAAGCAGCTCACGCCGAGTTGCTGGCATGGCGTGACGACGATCGTGATGGGTAACTGTGGCGTCGGCTTCGCGCCCGTGCGGCCCGGCACTGAGGACGAACTGGTCGCGCTCATGGAGAGTGTCGAGGACATTCCGGGCACGGCGCTCAACGAGGGCATTCCCTGGGGTTGGGAG
>JBOIFZ010000429.1:0-8337 GCA_050741735.1 Burkholderiales bacterium | reverse complement strand
CGGCGGCGATCGGCGAGGAGCGCGACACCATCGAGGATGTGCTGGAGCCGTTCCTGATCCAGCAGGGGTATCTGCAGCGCACGCCGCGTGGGCGCATGGCAACGGTGCTGACCTATCGGCATTTCGGTGCCGCCCTGCCTGTAGGCCGGGCGGGCGGCGACTTGTGGCAGGAGGGCTGAGATGGCGGCCTTTGCCATTCCGGTGCGGGTTTATTATCAGGACACCGACGCGGCCGGCGTGGTGTTCCACGCGACATATTTGGATTTCATGGAGCGCGCCCGGGTCGAGTGGCTGCGCAATCAGGGATTCGAGCCGCGGGAACTCGCGCGCCGGTTCCGGCTCGTATTCATCGTCCGGCATCTGGACATCGCCTATCTGAAGCCGGCAGTGCTGGACGATCTGGTGACCGTGACTGCGGCAGTGGAAAAACTGGGCCGCGTGCAGGTGACCCTGGTGCAGGAAGTCATGCGTGGCAAGGAGGCATTGGTGCGCGCCTCGGTGAACCTGGCCTGCGTGGCGACCGGCACCTTGAAGCCGGTGCCGGTCCCGGACGAGGTGCGGGCATCGTTTGCCGATGAAGTGCTGTTACCGGTGGAGGCGACCGCTTGACGCCGGCAACCCCGCCGGCGCCGCGGCCGCGTTTAACTCGCTAGACAAACAGACATGAACGTTACCCAGGATCTCTCCTTGATGAGCTTGCTCACCAACGCCAGCGTGCTGGTGCAACTGGTGATGGCGCTGTTGCTGCTGGTATCGCTGATTTCGTGGTGGTTCATCTTCCGCAAGATGTTCGTGATTCGCGACGCCGTTCGCCGCACCGACCGGTTCGAGCGCAGCTTCTGGAGTGGCGCCGACCTGGGCACGCTGTTTCATCAGGCGGCGGGCTCGCGCCACAACGCCGGCAGCATGGAGCGCATTTTCGAGGCCGGATTCCGCGAATTCGTGAAACTGCGCAAGCAGACCGGGACCAACCTGGCAGTGCTCATGGACGGCACCCGCCGCGCCATGCGTGCCACCTACCAGCGCGAGATGGACCATCTCGAGGCGCACCTGTCCTTTCTCGCCACGGTGGGATCGGTCAGCCCCTACGTCGGCCTGTTCGGAACGGTGTGGGGGATCATGAATGCGTTCCGCGGGCTGGCGAACGTCGGCCAGGCCACCCTGGCGCACGTGGCGCCCGGCATCGCCGAAGCATTGGTTGCGACCGCGATGGGTCTGTTCGCCGCGATCCCGGCTGTCATCGCCTTCAACCACTTCGTACGCCACATCGAGCGGCTCTCGACCCGCTTCGAGAGCTTCATGGAAGAGTTCTCCAACATCCTGCAGCGGCAGGCCAACGCCGTGGCGCAGCCGCCGGTGCTGGGCCAGGCGGCTGTCGCGGCAACCGGAACCTGACCGCGCATGCGCCACCACCCACGCCTGATGAACCAGATCAACGTCGTGCCTTACGTCGACGTGATGCTGGTGCTGCTAGTGATCTTCATGGTTACCGCGCCGCTGATGAATCCCGGCGTCATCGATCTGCCGACCATCGACAAGGCTTCGGCGCCGCCGGCGCAGCCGATCGAAATCTCGATCCGCGCCAGCGGGGCGCTGTCCTATATCGATCGCGACCTGTCCAACGCCGAAAGGCCGTTGAGGGACCGCGACGAGCTGCTGAAAGTGATCAGGAGCAAGCAGGCCAAGAAGCCAAGCCAGCCGGTGGTCATTTCCGCGGACAAGGACGTCAAGTACGAGGTAGTGATCCAGGTGATGGACCTGCTGCAGCAGAACCGGGTCAAACGGGTGGGACTGCTGGCCAAACCCCGGTCGGGTTGACGATGCACACGGTTGACGAACCTGGCCGCGTTGCCTCCGGCATCCTCGCGCTGCTGGTGCATCTGCTGTTCTTCGGCATGCTGGTGATCGGCATCAGTTGGCAGAAGAAAATCGTCGGACCAGTGGTGGTGGACCTGTGGGAAGAGTTGCCCGAGCCGGTCACGAAAGTGAGCCCGCCGCCGCCAAAGATAGTGGAGACGCCGCCCACGCCGGCTCCCGAAGTCAGGAAGGAGCCTCCGCCACCTCCGCCGCCGCAGGTGGAAGCGCCGCCCAAACCCTCGCCGGCCGAGATTGAGTTGCGGGAAAAGATCCGCAAGCAGAAGGAAGAAGAGGATGCCAAACGCCTGGAGGAGAAAAAAACGATCGAGGCGGAGAAGCGCCGCCTGGATGAGGAGCGCCGGGCCGAGGAAGAGACAAAACGCCTGGAGCAGGAGAAACTGAAACGCGAGGAAGAAACGCGCCGGCTGGAGGAGCAGAAACAGCTCGAAGAGCAGCGCCGCGCGGACGAACTGCGCCGCGAAGAGGAGCGCCGCGAACGCGCCGCCGTCGTCGAACGCGAACGCCAGCAACAGGAGGCGCAGCGCAAGCAGCGCGAAGGCGAAGAAGCCAAACGCCGTGCCGAGGTGGCCGCGCGCGCCGCGCAGCAGAAGCTGATCGATGACTGGAAGGCGCGCATTCAGGCGAAGATAAAGGGCCGCGTGGTCGTGCCTGCCAACATTCAGGGCAACCCGGAAGCGCGATTCGACGTGGTGCTGCTGCCGGGGGGCGAAGTGCTCAGCGCAACACTCAGGAAATCCAGCGGCGTGGCGGCTTACGACGACGCGGTGGAGCGTGCCATCATGGCGGCGCAGCCCTTGCCGGTTCCCGGCGAGACCGACCTGTTCCAGGAGAACTTCCGCGAGCTTGCACTGGTGTTCCGACCGAAGGATTGATCAACGTCCCTTGATGTACTTTTTCGCCAATGAGCCTGACTGACGTTAGACTGGACAAACGATTCCGTGATTTTCTCGTTCTGGCAGGTCTGCTGTTCTGCCTCGCACACGTGCGCGAGGCTTCGGCGCAACTGACCATCGAAATCATCGGCGGCGGCGCCAACCAGATTCCGGTCACCATCCTCCCTTTTGCCGGCGAAGAGCGCTTCGTTCAACGCACCAGCCAGATCGTCTCCGCGGATTTGCAGCGCAGCGGCATGTTCAGGCTGGGTTCGGCGGGCAGCGTGCGGCCCTTTCCCGCGGAACCTTCCGAGATCAATTACCGCTACTGGAAGAACGAGGGTGTTGAAACGCTGGTCATCGGCAGCGTGATCGAGAAAGCCGACGGGCACGCCGAAGTGCGTTTTCGCTTGATGAACGTTGCCAAGCAGTCGCAGGTCCTCGGCTTTTCCTACACGGTGACGGAGTCGCAGCTGCGCGTCACCGCCCACAAGATTGCCGACCTGATTTATGAGAAGCTGACCGGCGACATCGGCGTATTCGCCACCAAGATCTGCTTCGTAACCAAGTACGCAGATCGTTTCGAACTGCAGGTGGCGGATGCCGACGGCTACAACCCGGAATTCATCCTGGCGCACAAGGAACCGATCATCTCGCCGCAGTGGTCGCCCGACGGCACCCGCATAGCTTACGTTTCTTTCGAGCGCAAGAAGCCGATCGTGTTCGTGCACAACCTGCTCGATGGAACGCGCATGGTCCTGGCCAATTTCGAAGGCTCGAACTCCGCGCCCGCATGGACGCCCGACGGCAGGAAGCTGGCGGTGGTGCTGACCAAGGACGGCAACTCGAACATCTACACGATCAACCCCGATGGTTCGGGTCTTGAGCGGCTCACCAACACCCAGGCCATCGATACCGAGCCTAATTTCTCGCGCGACGGCAGGTACATCCTGTTCACCTCCGACCGCGCCGGAAGTCCGCAGATCTACCGCATGCGTGCCAACGGCGAGGGCGAGGCCGAGCGCCTGACTTTCGAGGGCAGCTACAACGTCACGCCGCGCCACAGTCCCGACGGCAAGTCATTCATCTTCATCCATCGCAACGAGGGCCGTTTCAACGTCGCGGCCCTGGATCTGGCCGCGCGCCAGATGCAGATCCTGACTGCCGGAGGCCTCGATCAGTCGCCCACATTCGCGCCCAACGGCAAGATGATCCTCTACGCGTCCGCGGTAAAGGGGCGTGGTATATTAGCCGCCGTGTCGAGCGATGGGCGGATCAAGCAGAGATTTACCGCGCAGTCCAGTGACATCCGCGAGCCTGCGTGGGGGCCGCTTCTGAACAATCGCCGAAAGGAGCAGTGAGTCATGAGAAATGTTCTGTTTGTCGCGTTCCTGATTGTCTTCATTGCGGGCTGCGCGAGCCAGGGAGGAAAAAGCGCCGATATCGAACAGCGCAACCTGAGCGATCAGCAGCAGGCGCAGCGCCAGCAGGAGGCCGCGAAGCAAGCGCAAGTCACGCGGGAGCAGGAAGAGCTCAAGCGCCAGCTCGAGGAACAGCAACGGCAACAGCAGGGCCAGGCGCCGATCGTACGGCCGCTGTCCGACGGCACAGTCGGCGAATCCCAACTCAAATCCGATCCGTGGGCGCAGCTCAAGGAGGCCGGCAACCTGCTCTCGAAGCGCAGCATTTACTACGAGTTCGACCGCTACGACATCCAGGAACAATATGTGCCGATCGTCGAGGCGCATTCCAAGTTGCTGATGGCGCATGCTGACGTGAAGATTCTCGCGCAGGGCAACTGCGACGATCGCGGCAGCCGCGAATACAACCTCGCACTCGGCCAGCGTCGCGCCGAGAGCGTCAAGCGGGGGATGGTGCTTCTCGGCGTCAATGAGAAACAGATCGAGACCGTGAGCTTCGGCGCGGAGAAGCCGGTCGCGTTCGGTCAGGACGAAGAAAGCTGGGCGAAGAACCGCCGCAGCGACATCGTTTACCCGAAGGAACCGCAGTAAGCATCGCGGTTGGCAACTCACGGACGCGCGGGATTCCCGGCGCGCTTCCCATACCTCTTCTGATTTCCTGGGAGGGCCGGCAATGATGAGACGCTTCTCAATATTCCGATCTTTTCAATCAACGCCGGCCAGCCAGGGGCAGCATTGGCTGCCCCTTGTTGCGTTGGCGCTGGTGTCTTTCGAATGCAATGCTGCCGTCGATGGCGAAGCGCGGGTGCAGATATCGCGCCAGCAGACGCAGCTGGCGCAGTTGCAGAACCAGGTGCGTTCGCTCGATACCTGGCGCGACGAGATCCAGACTCACGGCGAAGAACAGAAAATCGCCGGGCAGAAACTCGCCCAGGTTGACCCGGAAGGAGCCAATCGCGGCGTCGTGCAGCTGCTCAACCGAGTGGAAGGGCTCAATACCGATCTGAACCGGCTGCGTGGGCAGATCGAAGTACTGACCAACGACATCAACAACGCGCAGAAGCGCCAGCGCGACATGTACGTGGACCTCGACACGCGGCTGCGCCGCATGGAGCAGCAAAGCGCCGCCGCCAGGAAGGACCAGACGGCGCTGCCTGCCCTCGAGGAGCGCATCCGCAAACTCGAACAGGCCGCAGGTAGTCTGACGACGATTCCGGCTCCGGTTGCGTCTTCTGCCGCCGCAACTGCTGCCGCGCCGCCGGGCGGGGTGACCACGGTGTCCACACCGGCGGTTGCGCCCGCGGTTACGACCGCGGCTGCGGTGCAAGCTTCGCCGTCTGCGGCCGGTCCTTCCGCAATGGATCAGGCGGAAATCCAGCGCGCCTACGACAATGCCTACAGTACCTATCGTACCAGCGACTATCCGGGTGCGATCCGCGGCTTCGACGGGTTTCTCAAGACCTACCCGAAGCACCAGTTGGCTCCCAACGCGCAATACTGGATCGGCGAATCACACTTTCATCTGCACGACTTCCGGGCCGCGATCGAAGCGCAGCGCCGGCTTCTCGGCACTTACCCCGACAGCGCCAAGGCGCCGGACGCGTTGCTGATTATCGGCACCGCCGAAACCAGCCTGGGAGACAATGCGGCTGCCAGAAAGACATTTGAGGAACTGATCGCCAGGTACCCGAATACCGAGTCTGCAGAAAAGGCCAAGGGACGCCTCGCCAAGCTCAAGTAGGCGTCTGTTATCCACCTCACCCCGGACCTCTACCCCTTAACCTCACCCCGCCCCTCTCCACTTGTGGAGAGGTAGGAAGGGTCAAGATTCGGAGTTGGCGAAGGGCGAAGAAGTTCACTGCGTTGCTTTCTGGCGATCTTGAATTCGCGACCACACTCGCGTTGACACGCCAGCGCGCCGCGCCGCGCAGTGCTAGAATTTTTTTCCGCATCACGATCCGCTGATCACCTCGATGGCAACCTTCGCCCACCTTGCAAGCCTGGTCGTCGCGCTTGGATTTGTCCTGGGATTGGTCTTCGGTGCGGTCGCCCACAAGGCCAATTTCTGCACCATGGGTGCGGTAGCCGACGTGGTCAACTTCGGCGACTGGGGCCGCATGCGTATGTGGCTCCTCGCCATTGCGGTCGCGGTTGCCGGGGCCAATGCGCTCGATTGGGTGGGGCTGGTGGATCTGTCGCGCTCCGCCTATCCGGCGGCACGCTGCCCGTGGATCGCATACATCGCCGGCGGGTTCCTGTTCGGGATCGGCATGACGCTGGCCTCCGGCTGCGGCAGTCGCAGCGTGGTCCGGCTTGGAGGCGGCAACCTCAAGTCGCTGGTGGTTCTGGTGTTCCTCGCCATTTCCGCGGACATGACCATGCGCGGCCTGTTCGTGCCGGCGCGTGTGGAGGTGTTGGGTGCAGTGGCCATGAATTTCGACCAGGGTCAGGATTTGCCTTGGGTCGTCGCCACACAGCTTGGCGTGGGCCGGCACGGCTTGCAGTTATGGATAACTGCGTTGATCGTGGTTCCGCTGCTTTTCTTCGTGTTCAAGGATCGGACGTTCCGCGCCACGCGCGAACAGGTGTTCGGCGGGTTGGTGCTCGGGCTGGTCATCGTCGCCGGCTGGTACGTTACCGGTCATATCGGCTTCATCGCCGAAGATCCGGATACTCTGCAGGAGGCCTACCTCGGCTCCAGGACCGCCCGCCCGGAGTCGCTGACCTATGTCGGTCCGGTTGCCAACACGCTCGAGTGGCTGCAGTTCTGGACCGACAAGTCGTCGCAACTGAGCTTCGGCGTCGCCGTCGTAGCCGGCACGCTGCTCGGGTCGTTCGCCTACGCAATTCTTACCAGGAACTTTCGCTGGGAGAGTTTTGCCTCCGCAAGCGATACCCGCAATCACATCATCGGCGGCATTCTGATGGGCTTCGGCGGCGTCACCGCGATGGGCTGCACCATCGGCCAGGGCATAACCGGCCTGTCCACGCTCGCGGTGGGCTCTTTTCTCGTGTTCTTCTCGATAATCGCCGGCGCAGCCGCGACCATGAAGGTTCAGTACTGGCGCATGCTCAAGGAAGCCTGAACACGCGCGGAACAAGAATCCACGCGGTTTTCCGGACACTCCTGTTTGACGCACCAACAGCGCTGCCGGTACAATGCGCGCTCTTTTTTTGGGCGGTTAGCTCAGTCGGTAGAGCAGCGGACTTTTAATCCGTTGGTCGCGAGTTCGAATCTCGCACCGCCTACCACTTTCGCGCTACTCGTCACCCCGTGGGTGGTTGTTGTAAGATGATGCGAGCACAGCACAAGAGGCTTGGGCCAATGAACGAGATTATCTTTGTCGTGGAACAGGCGCCTGAAGGCGGTCTGAGCGCGCGCGCGCTGGATGTGTCGATCTTCACGCAAGCCGAAAGCGCGGAGGAACTGCATGCCCGCGTCAGGGAAGCGGTGAGCTGTCACTTTGACGAAGGCGTTGCACGCGGGATAATCTTGCAGTGAGGCTTGGAGGCTTCGATGAAATACCGGATTGCGCTGCACAAATCTGAAGAAGGTTACAGCGTGTCGGTCCCGGGCTTGCCAGGATGCTGGTCCCAGGGCGGCACCGAGAGCGAGGCGATTGACAATATCCGCGATGCGATCCGCGATTACCTGTCGGTTGTTGAAGACCAGCTTCGCGGTGAGAACATTCGCGAGATCGAGGTCACGGTCTAGCCTTGCCGAAGATCCCCGGCGTCAACCACCTTGATGCCGTAAGGACGCTGGAGAAGGCTGGATTCCGCATCCTTCGCCAGGGTAAGCACATTGTGATGGGCAACGGCTAGCGGATCATCACGATCCCGCGCCACAACCCGGTCAACGCATTTACCATGGGCGGCATTGCGCGCGACGCGGGGCTCACGGTTGAGCAATTCCGGGATTTGATCTAACCGGAATCTTCGTTCCGCATCTCAAGATCAGCCGCGACGAACTCCAGCGAAAACTCTTCGGCTGACACCACCCGCAAGCCGCGAGTCACCACGTTCAAACCGTCAGTCATCCCCGAACTAATGAACCGCCAAGACGTCAAGAGAAACAGGAATTAGCACCAGCCACTCAACACTCAGCACTCAATACTCATCACCTATTACCCATCACCCATCACCCATCACCCATCACCCATCAC
>JBOIFZ010000428.1:0-3161 GCA_050741735.1 Burkholderiales bacterium | reverse complement strand
GGCTGTGCGACTTGTACTGGGTGGCGATGCCGACGCGGCGGATGCCGGAGTTGACGCAGTTCGACAGCGGAAAGTCGATGATGCGGAATTTGCCGCCGAAAGGCACCGCCGGTTTTGCCCGCCAGTCCGTGAGGTTCCTCAAGCGGCTGCCGCGTCCGCCGGCAAGCACCAGTCCATAGGCGTTCTTGGTGATCAGGCTGACGAAGCGGACGTTCGAGTCAGTGTCGGACACGCGTTGCTCCTGGTAAACACGTTGAAGGATCGAAAGCGCCGGCCGCGTTGGTCATAAACCTTTGACTGGTCTCAAAAAGCAGACGAGCGGAAGACACCGCCCCTTATAATAGGTGCGCCCTCGCCCGCAGTCACGGATTGCGCGCATCGCCCGGTCGAGATTTTCCCGCCATCGCCCATGAAAGCTACTGTTTCCGCCACCGCCGAAGCGGACCTCGACGCCCTGGTCGGCGCGCGCCATCACGATCCGTTCGGCGTGCTCGGTCTGCATCGCGACGGCAAGGGCTGGATGCTGCGCGTGTTCCGTCCTTACGCCTCCGAGGTTGCAGTGTCCACCGTGTCCGGATTCGTGAAGATGGGGAAGGCACATCCCGACGGCGTGTTCGCATGGCGCGGAGACAGGCCGCCGCCACAGCCGGTGCGGTTGCGGGTGAACGAGTCGGGGCACAGCTTCGAAACCTTCGACCCTTATGGCTTTCGCCCCATCATCAGCGCCGACGAATTGTACCTGTTCAACGAAGGTCGTCTCGAGCAGGCCTATCGCATGCTCGGCAGCCGCACCGAGGTGCGCGAGGGCGTGGCAGGGGTGCGTTTCGCCTGCTGGGCGCCGAATGCGCAAAGGGTCAGCGTAGTGGGAGACTTCAATCGCTGGGACGGGCGCGCGCACCCGATGGCGACACACGGGGTGAGCGGCGTCTGGGAACTGTTCATCCCTGGGTTGGGCGAGAGCACGCCGTACAAGTACGAGATACGCAATCGCGCGACCGGTGAAATCCTCGCCAAGACCGACCCCTACGCACGCGCCTATGAACTGCGGCCCGGGACCGCCGCGCGCGTCACCGCGGATCATTCCTACGATTGGCGGGACGGCGCCTGGATGATGGCGCGCGCGGGCGACGATTGGCTGCATGCGCCGATCAACGCCTACGAAGTCCACCTGGGCTCGTGGCGGCGTCATCCAGACGGGCGCTTCTACAGCTACCGCGAACTTGCCGAAAGCCTGATTCCCTACGTGAAGGAAATGGGTTTTACCCACATCGAGCTGCTGCCCGTGTCCGAACATCCGCTGGACGAGTCCTGGGGTTACCAGACCACCGGTTACTTCGCGGCGACCAGCCGCTTCGGCTCGCCGGAGGATTTCAAGTTCTTCGTGGACGCCTGCCACCAGGCCGGGATCGGCGTGATCCTCGATTGGGTGCCGGCGCATTTCCCGACCGATGCGTTTGCGCTGGCGCGTTTCGACGGCACCGCGCTTTACGAACACGAGGATCCGCGCCTCGGTTTTCACCAGGACTGGGGCACGCACATCTTCAACTACGGCCGCAACGAGGTGAAAAGTTTCCTGCTTTCGAGTGCGCACTACTGGCTCGGCGAATGCCACGTGGACGGGCTGCGGGTGGACGCGGTGGCCTCGATGCTCTACCTCGATTACTCGCGCAAGGCCGGCGAGTGGATCCCCAACAAGTTCGGCGGCCGCGAGAACCTTGAAGCGATCGATTTTCTGCGCCAGTTGAACGTCATGGTCCATCGCGATTTTCCGGGCGCGCTGACTTTCGCCGAGGAATCCACCGCATGGCCGATGGTGTCGCGGCCGACCTACATCGGGGGCCTGGGCTTCTCGATGAAGTGGAACATGGGATGGATGAACGACACACTTTCCTACATGCGCCAGGACCCGGTGCACCGGCGTTATCACCACAACGAGCTCACCTTCGGCCAGCTTTACGCCTATACCGAGAACTTCATGCTGCCGCTGTCGCACGACGAAGTGGTGCACGGCAAAGGTTCGCTGCTGGGCAAGATGCCCGGGGATGCCTGGCAGAAATTCGCCAATGTGCGCCTGTTGCTCGGCTACCAGTTCACCTCGCCCGGCAAGAAGCTCAACTTCATGGGCAACGAACTGGCCCAGGGCCGGGAATGGCGCACCGAGTGGGAGCTCGACTGGGGATTGCTCGGCATCGACTGGCATCGGGGCGTGCAGACGATGGTGCACGACCTGTCGCGCCTTTACCGCGAGCAGCGCGCACTGCACGACCAGGACTTCGAAACCGGCGGTTTCCGCTGGATCGACTGCCACGACGCCGATCAGTCCATCCTCGCTTGGGAACGCTGGGCGCGCGACGGCTCGGTGGCGGTGGTGGCGCTCAACTTCACCCCCGTGCCCCGCCATGGCTACCGCATCGGCTTGCCGAAGGCCGGCGTCTGGCACGAAGCGTTCAACAGCGACTCGGCATTCTACGCCGGCGCCAATGTCGGCAATGCGGGCGCCATCGAATCCCAGCCGCGGCCGTGGATGGAGCGCGGCCAATCCGCAGAAATCACGCTGCCCCCGCTCGCCGCGCTTGTCCTTCTGCACCGGAGATGATGCGCGTGATTGCCGCCGATGCCTGACGAGAAACTCAAAGTCCTGTTCGCCACTTCCGAAGTCGCGCCGCTGATCAAGACCGGCGGGCTTGCCGACGTAAGCGCCGCGTTGCCGGCGGCTTTGATGGGCCTGGGCGCGGACATGCGGGTGCTGGTGCCGGGGTATCCGCAGGTGATGGAGGCACTCAAGACCAAAGGCCGGGCGGCCACGCTGCCGGCATTGCCGGGCGTGCCACCGGCGCAACTGATCGCCTCCAAGCTGCCTTCGGGGGTGCCGCTGCTGGTAATTGAAAGTGCGATTTACCAGCGCAGCGGCGGGCCGTATCAGGATGCCGCCGGCAACGACTGGCTCGACAACGATCTGCGCTTCGGCCTGCTTTCGTACGTGGGCGCGCTGCTCTCCACACCGGATTCGCCGTTTCCATGGACGCCGGACGTGGTTCACTGCAACGACTGGCAGACTGCCCTGACCCCGGTATACCTGCACTACGTACCGGGTGCGCGAGCGAAAACAGTGATCACCATCCACAATCTGGCGTTCCAGGGGATTTTCCCCGCGGAAACGA
>JBOIFZ010000427.1:0-2224 GCA_050741735.1 Burkholderiales bacterium | reverse complement strand
GCGGTGCGCACGCCGTTCGGCAGGCGCGGCGGGGCGCTGCGCGAGCAGCGGCCCGATACGTTGCTGGCGCATGCGCTCGACGGACTCATCAAGCGGTCGCAAATCGATCCGCAGAAGATCGAAGACGTGATCGACGGCACGGTGACGCTCGCCGGCGAGCAGGGCGCCAATCCCGCCCGGCTGGCGGTGCTGCTCTCCGGGTTGCCGGTGAAAGTGCCGGGCGTGTCGCTGAATCGCATGTGCGGCTCAAGCCAGCAGGCGGTGCATTTCGCCGCGCAGGCCGTGGCGGCCGGCGACATGAATTACGTAATCGGTTGCGGCGTGGAGAGCATGACCCGCGCGCCGATGTTTCTCGACATCGGCCTGGGCCGGACCGTCAGCGGCTTCGAAGTACTGAACCCGGAACTGTTCAAGCGCCACGAATTGATTCATCAGGGCGAAAGCGCCGAACGCATCTCTGAAAAATGGGGTTTGTCGCGGCAGATGCTCGACGACTTCGCCAGGGAAAGCCACCGCCGCGCCGCGCAGGCCCAGAAGGCCGGCTCCAACAAGGAGCTGTTTCCGGTGCAGGGCGTATCGCCGGAAGGCCAGACAATGCGGCTGGAGCGCGATGAAGGCGTGCGGGCGCAGATCGATGAGGCCAAGATGGCTTCGTTGAAGCCGGCATTCCGCCCGGACGGAAACGGCGTGATCACTGCTGCGAATTCCAGCCAGATCTCCGATGGCGCCGCCGCCGTACTGGTTGGGAACAGGGACCTCGCGGCGGCCGACGGTTTCAAACCGAAAGCGCGCTTCCGCGCCCGCGTCGCGGTCGGTTCCGATCCGATGATGCAACTCACCGGCGTCATTCCGGCGACCGAACTGGCGCTGAAGAAAGCGGGAGTCTCCATCAAGGATATCGACTGGATCGAAATCAATGAGGCGTTCGCGGCGGTTGTGCTGTCCTGGGCAAGAGAATTCCATCCCGACATGGACAAGGTCAATCCCTGGGGCGGGGCCATCGCGCACGGACATCCGCTTGGGGCAACGGGCGCCGGGCTGATGTCCAAGTTGCTGGCCGGCCTGGAAGCTACCGGCGGCACACTCGGGCTTCAGGTCATGTGCATCGGCCACGGCCAGGCCACCGCGACCATCATCGAACGTCTCTGAACCTCGTACGAAATGGCGAAGGCGATTCGCATCGCGGTACTGCTGTTCGTGCTGGCGACCGTCGCAGTCGGCGCGTGGCAGACCCGATTGCGTACCCAGTCGTGGCAGCGCACGCTGGACGTCGTCGTGTATCCCGTCAACGGCGACCGGCGCGACACCACGGCGGAGTACATCGGGTCACTCTCCAACGAGTCGTTCGATTCGATCAGGGGCTTCATGCGCCGCGAGGCAGAGGGATACAAGTTGGATCTCGTCACTCCGGTCGACGTCTTCCTGGGTCCGCAGGTTTCGACGCTGCCACCGGCTCCACCCAGGGGCGGCTCCATCGCGGGAATCATCGTGTGGAGCCTGAAGCTGCGCTTTTGGGCGTGGCGCAACGACGACTATCCGGGCACAAGACCCGACATACGAATTTTCGCCGTGTTCTACGATCCGGCGACCACCCGACAGGTGGAACACTCGATCGGGTTGAAGGAAGGGCTGATCGGGGTGGCCAACGTATATGCGGTCAACCATATGACGGAAGAAAATAACGTGATCGTCGCGCACGAGCTGTTGCACACGCTGGGCGCTACGGACAAGTACGATCCGTCAACCACCCAGCCGCTGTTCCCCGTGGGTTACGCAGACCCCGAACAGACGCCGCTCTATCCGCAGAAATTCGCCGAGATCATGGCCGGCCGCGTTCCGTTATCCGAAACCGAATCCGATACGCCCCGCAACCTGGAACTCGCGGTTGTCGGCCGGCGTACCGCGGAAGAAATCCGCTGGCTGCGGTGACAAACTAGACCAGGATCTTTTGTAGCGACTAAATCCGTCCAGACCTTCCCTAGTGCGGATAAAGGATTGGCTCAGCGAGGGATCAGGATCGAGCCGTTGACGGAGACGGTGACGCGGCTGGTGCCGCCCTGGAGATCCGGCGCCGCAACGGCCTCGGCGGCGGCCATAGTTTTCATCATCATCGGCCGCGGCGGAGGGAAGCCGCCATCGGCGGAAACCGTTGCTTCCAGCACGTTGAATGCCGTTCCCTTGAAACCCTTCGCCATCAGTTCTGCCTTGCGTAGGAAATCCGCGA
>JBOIFZ010000426.1:0-2849 GCA_050741735.1 Burkholderiales bacterium | reverse complement strand
CCGGCGCGATCGGCTCGTCGTTCTGGCCCTACTATGCGCGCATGCACGGTCCCTGGCCGATCCCGGACGGCGCGTGCATTCAGGTGCCGATGGGCTACGCCGAGTTTCCGAAGGAAATCCTGCGTCCGCCGCGCTCGCTGGCGCAAAAAATGTACGCCGACATCCGCCGCTGGGAGAAAATGCCCAAGGGCGGGCACTTCGCCGCGCTCGAACAGCCGGAGCTTCTGGCACGGGAAATCCGCGAGTTCTTCCGGCCGCTGCGTTAAGGGCAGGGCGGAATTTTTACAATACCTAGTGACATCTGGACGCGCAAAAAATCTAGCGCTTGACGTAGTGGCGGCGCAGCCAATCGGCGAAGCTCGCCTCGTTCATTTCACCCGCCGCGACCGCGAGCATCGTCAGGACGCAAGCCGTGTCGTCTGCTGACAAACGGTAGCCATTTAGTCGAAGAAACAACTCGACGGAGACGAAGGCAGTGCGCTTGTTCGCGTCCACAAAAGGATGGTTGCGCGCGATCCCAAAACCGTAGGAGGCGGCGAATTCAGCAACGTCAGGCTCACCGTAGGCAGCTAGATTCTTCGGGCGCGCGAGTGCAGATTCAAGGAGGCCTGCATCCCGGATGCCGGCACTGCCACCGTGGTCAGCCAGTTGTTCTTCGTGTACCGCGAGAACGACCGTCGGATCAACCCAGATCCATCCGGTCATTTCGCCAGCTCTCGCAACACCGCCCGCCGCTCCTTCATGATTTCGCGTGCGCTTTTCATCTGCTCCTCGAAATCGGGGTTATGTGGGGTGATGCGATAGCCGTCCGGCGACTCGGTGATGAAGACCTCGTCGCCCTTTCCGAGCTTGAGCCGCGAAAGCACTTCCTTGGGCAGGATGACGCCGACCGAATTGCCGATCTGGGTAAGTTTGAGGGTGAACATGGGGTACCTCTACAGAGTTATAACAATCGTTATAGTAAATTGATTTCTTTGTACTTTCAATCTTATTTGACTGTCTGAATTAAGTCGTCCTTTGGTGCCTCCCGCTCCGCCCGTTTCGGCGTTCGAACTACAGGTGGGTAGGTTTTCAGCAGTGTTATCGTGCCGTGCAAAATCGTAGCTGTAACGATAGTCGCCAGGATCATTCTGGGACAGGCGCTTTTGCCGCCGGAATTCACAAGGCGAGCGAATCTTGAATCGCTGCAGTCGTGACTGTTTCCCGTTCGCTGGACAATTGCCGGCAATGCGGTTGTAATGCGGCGACACGGTGCAACGAACGCCGTGATAACAAGACCAGATCAAATTTGGCAATGCGGAGGAGAAACATGAAGCAGCTATTTTTCATTGCTGTCGCCGCGGCCTGTGCCGCCGCGGTCATCATTCCCGGTACCGCCTTGTCGCAGGATGCGGCGCGCAAGGTCAAGATCGACGTCACCAGCACCTATCCCACCTCGCTCACGCTGGTCGGGGAGGCCGCTCCCAGGCTGGCGAAGAGAGTGCAGCGCGCTTCGGGCGGGACGATCGAGATGAAAATCCACGAACCCGGCGCACTCGTCCCGGGTCTGCAGGCAATCCAGGCGGTCTCCCGCGGTTCGGTGGACGCGGCGTGGTCCGCACCCGGCTTCTTTTCAGGCACGGACGCCGTGTTCAACCTGTTCACCACGGTACCGTTCGGGCCAGGGATCCCTGAGTACCTGGCGTGGATGTACTACGGCGGCGGACAGGAGCTGCAGAACGAGATGTTCGCCAAGCACGACGTGCACGCCATCATCTGCGGCATCCATTCACCCGAGTCCTCCGGCTGGTTCCGCAAGGAGATCAAGACGATCAACGACTTGAAGGGCCTGAAGATGCGCTTCTTCGGACTCGGCGGTCGAGTCATGGAAAAGCTCGGCGTCTCGACCCAGTTGCTCGCGCCCGGCGACATCTTCCAGGCGCTTCAACTCGGCACCATCGATGCGACCGAGTTCTCGATGCCGGCGCTGGACCAGAAGCTCGGTTTCTACCAGGTCGCCAAGTACTACTACTTCCCCGGCTGGCACCAGCAGGCCTCGATCCTGGACCTGTTCATCAACAAGAAGAAGTGGGATTCCCTCTCCGATCAGCAGCAGGCCATTATCGAACTTGCCTGCGGCGATACCCTTCGCGACATCCTCGCCGAGAGCGAGGCGATCCAGTGGAAGGCGATGAAGGAGATGCGCGACAAGAACGGCGTCAAGATCATGCGTTGGTCGCCGGAAATCATGAAGGCTTACGAGAAGGCGTGGCTCGAAGTCGCCGCGGAAGAATCGGCAAAAAGCCCCAACTTCAAGAAGGCCTGGGATTCCTACTCGCAGTTCCGCGCCGAGTATTCCCTCTGGCGCGACTACGGCTACCTGAATCAGTAATCCGCTGAGAAGTGCGGCGGCCGGTCATTGCCGGCCGCTGTCTTGCGTCCGGGAGAGACAAGGGCATGAACCGGCTGCTGAAGACCAGCGACGTCATCAACCGCGTCCTGGAGAAGGTCGCGATGGCCGCGGGCTGGCTGTTTGTCGTCTGCACGGCTGTAATCGTGATGGACGTGCTCTCGCGCAAGGCCGGTTTCCAGATGCCCGGAATGGGTTCCACACGGCTGCAGGAACTGGAGTGGCACCTGCACACCGCGCTTTTCTCTTTCTGGCTCGGGGCGGCGTACATCAAGAACACGCACGTCCGCATCGACGTCGCCTTCGCCAACGCCAAGCCCGCCACGCATGCCTGGGCCGAGTTCCTCGGCTGCCTTATCTTCGCTCTGCCGTACTGCCTGATCGCGATCTACTTCAGCTTCGACTTTTTCTGGATCGCCTGGCAGCAGAACGAGTTCTCGGAGAACCCGAGCGGCCTGCC
>JBOIFZ010000425.1:0-2046 GCA_050741735.1 Burkholderiales bacterium | reverse complement strand
CCGACGCTGCAAAGCCAAGAACAGGGCACTTGCCATGCAAAACGCTGCGCCTACCCCTTCGTCCTCAGCCCTCATAGCGTACCAATCGTTCTCAAATAAATGAACATCGAAGATACAAGGGGTGCGCAAAGGAACAAAGAACGCAAAGGAAGGCGAGGGAAAGTCTTGGCACGGAGGGATCGGGAACGGTCGGACTGGAGGGGTCATCTAATGACGCAGCACGGTTTTACTTTCGCCTTTTGCCTCTCACCTCGAACCTGTTCGTGAGGCACGCATTGCGGCCTGTGCTAAGCTCAGACGCGCAGCGAGTTCAAGAAGGGTGAGTAGATGAAGAAGATCCATTGCGTTGTGGCGGGCTTGCTGGTTGCGTTGGGCACGCTGTCGCTGCACGCAGATGAAGTCGAGCCGCCGAAGGTGCACAAGCAGGGAGGCAGCACCTATGTGAGCGGTGGAGTCGACGAGCCGCAGCGCAAGGCAATGTTCAAGGTCGCCCCCAAGTATCCGATCCAGCTCATCTTCGAGGTCCGCGGAGAGGTTGACGGCGTTACCGGAGTGACGGTCACGCTGCGCGACATAAAGGGCGACGCGATCCTGGAAGCCGTATCCGAAGGCCCTTACTTCTACATCAACCCGCCCGCCGGCGGGCGCTACACCATCGAGGCAGAATTCAACGGCGAGAAGCAGAGCATGACCAGGGATCTGGTCGGCCGCCGTTACCTGATCCTCGAGTACAAATTCGCCGCCGGGTAAGACATGGCCTTCGAAGCGCTTGCCAAGCCGGTCATCGACGCGCTGATGAAAGCGCTGGATCGGGCCAAGGATGCGCATCTGAAAGACAATGCGCGCAAGGCCATCGCGGAGGCGATCAGCGAGTTGATCCGCGTCCACCCGGATGTGAGCAAGGCCGAAGTCAGGATTGCGATCGCAAAGGCGGCGGGCATCCTCGATCAGGACCTGTTTACCGCCGAACGCATGCTGAAAAAAGTAAAAAAAGCCGCGCGGAAGTCGGCGCAACCGCGCAAGCGGAAAAGGCCTGCGGCACGCCGGGTGGCCAAACGTGCCCAGCGGAAACTAGGAGGGCGGACATGATCGTCCGATCGATGCCGTCGCGACGCAGTTTCCTGACCTTGCTGGCGGCCAGCCCGCTCCTGGCGGTTTCCGGCGTGCGTGCGCAGGCGCCGGCGATGATTTTCCGGCCCGGCAGCGGTTACCGATTCCTGCCGGGCGGTCCGGTATTCGCGGGCGGCGCAGTCGCGGAACCGGGGTACGAAGTGGTGCATGCGATTCTGACCCGCTGGTTGCCGCTGGAGCAGGGCTACGCGCTGGTCGAAGGCCACCTCAAGTCGCTGGGCCGGCCGATGCAGGCGCTGTGCGGAATGCAATTGCGGTTGCCGCGGCAGTTGAGCGCCGACGAATTTTCCGAGTTCAACGCGCCTTACGTGGTGCGGCTGAAAGCATGGGACCTGCTTTACCAGGGCCTGAATCCGATCTCGCGCACCAACGTCTCGCCAGCACTGAACGCACCGCGGGAGCCGTCGCTCCATGCCTTTTCCTACACCGTGGCTTCGGACCGTAACGCCGCCACTTTCACGATGTCGGGAATGACCGAACGCGGACCCGGCAACAGCGTCATCGCGTTGGGCGACGTTTCCCCCGAAGGAATGCAGCGCAAGCTTGCCCACGTGATGTCGGCGGTGACTGGCAGGCTCGCGGAACTCGGGTTCGATTGGCACAACGCGACGCACGTGGAGTTGTACGCCGCCGAAGAGATCCCGGGCGCCATGGCTGCGTTGGCCGCCAAGGCGACCGGAGCGCTGCCGCGCGGGGTGCGCTGGCATTATGGCCGGCCGCCGGTAGTCGGGCTCGAAGTGGAGCTGGAGGCGCGCGCCGTGGCCCGCGAAGTCATCGTCGGCGGCTAAGGAAGCTCTGACCAGGTTCCACATGCGCGACCGAGGCGATTCGGGTCGAGGGCAAGACGGCGAGGACGCCGTGTAGCCGGACGGCTGTGACTCGTTAGCGGTACGTGCCCCGGACACGTTACCGACG
>JBOIFZ010000424.1:0-1899 GCA_050741735.1 Burkholderiales bacterium | reverse complement strand
AACTCGAGGGGACCGACTCGGAAACCAAAATCAAGAAGATCGCCAAGCGGCTGAAAGTGCTTGAAGGCTTCCAGAAATCCGGCATCAAGGCTGACTGGATGGTGATGGAAGTGCTGCCGGTGCTGCCGCCGGAATTGCGGCCGCTGGTGCCGCTCGATGGGGGGCGCTTCGCGACTTCCGATCTTAACGACCTCTACCGTCGCGTCATCAACCGCAACAACCGGCTGAAGCGCCTGCTCGAACTCAAGGCGCCGGAAATCATCGTGCGCAACGAGAAGCGCATGCTGCAGGAGGCGGTGGACTCGCTGCTGGATAACGGCCGCCGCGGCAAGGCGATGACCGGAGCCAACAAGCGCCCGCTCAAGTCGCTCGCCGACATGATCAAGGGCAAGGGCGGCCGCTTCCGCCAGAATCTGCTGGGCAAGCGCGTCGACTACTCCGGCCGCTCGGTGATCGTGGTCGGGCCGCAACTGAAGCTGCACCAGTGCGGACTGCCGAAGAAAATGGCGCTGGAGTTGTTCAAGCCCTTCATTTTCCACAAGCTGGAAGTGATGGGTATCGCCGGCACCATCAAGGCGGCCAAGCGCGAAGTGGAGAACGAGAACCCGGTGGTGTGGGACATCCTCGATGAGGTGATCCGCGAGCACCCGGTGATGCTGAACCGCGCCCCGACGCTGCACCGCCTGGGTATCCAGGCGTTCGAGCCGGTGCTGATCGAAGGCAAGGCTATCCAGCTGCACCCGCTGGTGTGCGCGGCGTTCAACGCCGACTTCGACGGCGACCAGATGGCGGTGCATGTGCCGCTGTCGCTGGAAGCGCAAATGGAGGCGCGCACGCTGATGCTGTCCTCGAACAACATCCTTTCGCCGGCCAACGGCGACCCGATCATCGTGCCGTCGCAGGACATCGTGCTGGGCCTGTACTACATGACCCGGCAGAAGATCGGCGCGCGCGGCGAGGGCATGATTTTCCGCGACGTCGCCGAAGTGCAGCGCGCCTATGACAACAGGCTGGTGGAACTGCACGCACGCGTGCTGGTGCGCATCAAGGAGTTCGACCGGGACGAAGCCGGCAACCTGCCCGAGCGCGTTACCCGCTATGACACCACGGTGGGTCGTGCGCTTCTGTCCGAGATCCTGCCGTCGGGATTGCCGTTCGAGCTGATCAACAAGGCGCTCAAAAAGAAGGAAATCTCCAAGCTGATCAACGCCAGCTTCCGCCGTTGCGGCCTGCGCGAGACGGTGATCTTCGCCGACAAGCTGATGTACACCGGCTTTACCTACGCGACCCGCGCCGGCATCTCGATCTGCGTGGACGACATGGAGATCCCCCCGGAGAAGGAGCAACTGATCGACGCCGCCGAGAAAGAAGTCCAGGACATCGAGTCACAGTACACCTCGGGCCTGGTGACGCAAGGCGAGCGCTACAACAAGGTGGTGGACATCTGGGGCCGCGCCGGCGACATGGTCGCCAAGGCGATGATGGAGCGCCTCGGCCAGGAGCCGGTGGTGGAGTGGGACGCCAAGGAGAACGTCTGGGTGCCGATGAAGGACAAGAAGGGCAACCCGATGTCGCAGGAATCGTTCAACGCCATTTACATGATGGCCGATTCGGGGGCGCGGGGTTCCGCTGCGCAGATCCGTCAGCTCGCCGGCATGCGCGGCCTGATGGCGAAGCCGGACGGCTCGATCATCGAGACGCCGATCACGGCGAATTTCCGCGAAGGCCTGAACGTGCTGCAGTACTTCATCTCGACGCACGGCGCGCGCAAGGGCCTGGCGGACACGGCGTTGAAGACCGCCAACTCGGGCTATCTCACGCGCCGCCTGGTCGACGTGACCCAGGACCTGGTGGTGGTCGAGGAGGACTGCGGCACCACCCAGGGCATGGAGATGAAGG
>JBOIFZ010000423.1:0-1796 GCA_050741735.1 Burkholderiales bacterium | reverse complement strand
CTCAAGTCCTGGGCCGCTTGTCGATGACGCGCACCGCCTTGCCCTGCGAGCGTTGGACCGTGCCCGGTTCGACCACACGAACCCGGGTGGTCACCCCGATGTAGCCCTTGATCTGCCGCTCCATATCCTGCTCGATGGCGGTGATTGTCGCAACCGACAATGGTGCCGCAGTTCCCGACCGGCGTTCGACCAATATGTCCAGATCGTCGAGGTGACCTTCGCGGCGCACTTCCAGCACGTAGTGAGGCGCGAGCTCGACCCGCTTCAACAGGAGTTCTTCGATTTGCGAGGGAAATACATTGACGCCACGGATGATCAGCATGTCGTCGCTGCGCCCGGTGACGCGCGCCATCCGGCGCATGCCGCACACGGTGCCGGGCAGCAGGCAGGTGAGGTCGCGGGTGCGGAAACGAATCACCGGCATGCCGATCTTGGTAAGCGAAGTCAGGACCAGTTCACCGGTCTGGCCATCGGGCAGCACGGCGCCGGTCTGCGCATCGATGATCTCGGGGTAGAAGTGGTCCTCCCAAACGGTGAGCCCGTCCCTGGTCTCGATGTATTCGGCGGCCACTCCCGGGCCGATCACCTCGGAGAGCCCGTAGTGGTCGAGCGCGGCCAGCCCGAGACGCTTTTCGATTTCGGCGCACATGCTCGCGCTCCACGGTTCGGCCCCGAAAATGCCCACGCGGGCGGTGCACTGCGCCGGGTCCAGGCCCTGGCGCGAGAACTCATCCGCGATCACGAGCGCGTAGGACGGCGTGCACATCAGGATGTCGGGCTTGAAGTCGCGCATCAACTGCACCTGGCGCTCGGTCATGCCGCCGCTCAGCGGAATCACGGTGGCGCCAAGCGCCTCGGCGCCGTAGTGCGCGCCCAGCCCGCCGGTGAACAGGCCGTAGCCGTAGGCGATGTGGACGATGTCGCTGGATTTGCCGCCTGCGGCCCGCAGCGAGCGCGCCATCACCGTCGCCCAGGTATCGATGTCCTCTCTGGTGTAGCCGACCACGGTGGGCTTGCCCGTGGTGCCGCTGGAGGCGTGAATGCGCACGATGTCGTCCATGGACACGGCGAACATCCCGAAAGGGTAGTCGGCGCGCAGGTCGGTTTTGGTGGTGAACGGAAACTTTGCCAGGTCCGCCAGATCCTTCAGATCGCCGGGGTAAATGCCGGCGGCGTCGAAGGCCTTGCGGTAGTGCGGCACCTTCTCATACGCGTGCTGCAGGCTCCAGCGCAGCCGCTTCAGCTGCAGCGCGCGCAATTCATCAACTCCGGCTTTTTCGATGGGTTCGATTTGATCTTTTGCCCCCATTCTCCTCCCCCTTTGTTAATCTAGGCGACGCAGCCGCGCCTTCGGCTTTCAAGTCCACAAACCTTTGACGCAAAGACGCAAAGACGCAAAGAAATGCGAACAAGATTCAAAATGATGTAAGAAGGGGGTCCGTCACTGGCCCATCCATGACGTGCTCGATATCCATTGTTACTCACCATCGGAAACCGGCTTTTTCGCCTTCCATGATCACGTCCGCTCTAACTTTGCGCCTTTGCGTCTTTGCGTCAAGGTAGTTCTTCGAATTCAGGCTGTCAGCAGCGTGCGCACGTGTTCCGCGATGGCCATCGAGGCGGTGAGTCCCGGCGATTCGATGCCGTACAGATTCACCAGTCCGGGAACGCCGTGGTCTTGCGGCCCCTGGATCACGAAGTCGGCAGCGGGCGCGCCTTCGCCCGAGACTTTGGGACGGATGCCGGTGTAACCGGGTTGCAGCTGGCCGTCCTTCAACCCCGGGTAATACTTGCGG
>JBOIFZ010000422.1:0-4733 GCA_050741735.1 Burkholderiales bacterium | reverse complement strand
GCGCATCGGCTGCGCCCCCTCCGTCGCGGCGCGCATCTGCCGCATCGGCGCTACTGCGAGCGTGCGCGGCATCGAGGGTCACGACGGCGTTGAGTCCCGGATTGTGGCGCTCGATCCGCTGCAGATAACTTTCCAGCAGTTCACGGCTGGAAACCTCGCCGGCACGCAGCCGGCCAAGAAGTTCGGTCGCCGAAGAGAAGGGGGTGATTTGCATTTGGCGCGATTATGGCATCGGCGACCACCGCAGCCTCCGCCGGCGCAAGACGTCACCGACCGCCTCGGCATCAGCATTTGCCCGGATGACGGCCGGGACCCGAGCCTGCTGATCCGCCTGGCCGACAAGGCCATCTACGACGCCTGGCAGACCGGCCGCACCCGCTACCGTTTATAACCCTCTGGAGGTCCGTCAATCATTCCGCAGTGCGGAATATCCTGCGCAAAAACCCCTGACCACCCCGGAAACCCGCGTCCGGCGCGGGCAGTTGCAGCAGCACCGAAATCGTGGCTCAATTGGGCGTCATAAGACCAATAAGATTCACCTTTTTTCGTGACTATAAGCATGAGCAGCAGGCAGTTCGGGGAGGCCGAAGTGCCCAAAGAGGACCCTTCGCGGGATTACTCCGACCTCAGTGCGGAGGTACTGGAGATCGTCCAGACACTGCAACCATCCCTCACCGAAGGGGTGCGCGAGCAATTGCAGGCCATGGACAGCAAGCCCTCGATGCTCGAGTCCGCGCTTTCCCGTGAGCAGGCCAAGCGCGCCACCCCGCCCCACATCGCCCCTCACCCCCAGTTGCTGACTGCCGTGGTGGAAACCGCGGACGCCGCCATCATGAGCGAGACCTGGAACGGGGTGGTGCTTACCTGGAACCGGGGTGCCGAGCGCATCTTCGGGTACAGCGCCACCGAGATCGTCGGAAAGAGCCGTGCCTGCCTGATTCCCGAAATCCTCAAAAACGAGGACGCCAAGATGATGCGCCAGGTCATCGACGGCAAGGCGACCCTCCATCGCGAAACCGTCTGGCAGCACAAGGACGGAAAATTCGTCGAGGTGGCCGTCAGCCTGTCTCCGGTCGTCGAGAACGACGAGGTGGTGCGATTGTCCCTGGTGGCCACCGACGCCACCGAACGCAAGCGCATGGAGCGCGCGCTCTTGGAAAGCGAGCGCAAGCAGCGGCAGCGCAAGGTCGAACTCAAGATCGTCCTCGATGCGGTGCCCGCGGCCGTGTGGATTGCCCATGATGCCGAATGCACGATGATCACCGGCAACCGCACCTCTTACGACTTGCTGCGCCTGCCCCAAGGCAGCAACATCTCGTTCACCGGACCGGAGGAAACTTGGCCGGCGCACTTTCGCGTGTTTCGCAACGGCCGTGCGCTCGAACCGCACGAATTGCCGGTGCAGATGGCGGCATTCCGCGGCATCGAAGTGCGCGACTTCGAGGAGGATCTGGTCTTCGACGACGGCTCCATCAAGCACCTGATCGGCAATGCCGCGCCGCTGCGCGATACTTCCGGCAAGGTTTACGGCGCGGTCGCTGCATTCATCGACATCACCGCCCGCCGCAACATGGAAGAGCAGATGCGGCGCATGGCGCACTTCGACTCGCTTACCAGCCTGCCCAACCGGATTCTGCTGATGGACCGCCTGGCACAGGCATTGGCGATCTCCCAGCGCAACCAATCCAAGACCGGCGTGATCTTCATGGACCTCGACAACTTCAAGGTGGTCAACGACAACCTCGGCCATCACGTCGGCGACATGCTGCTTCAACAGGTGTCGGAGCGCATCCGCGCCAGCCTGCGCGAGGTGGACACGGTGTCGCGATTGGGCGGCGACGAGTTCGTAGTGGTGCTGCCGGAGCTGCACCAAATCGAGGACGCACGCATCATTGGACAGAAGCTGCTGCGGGCGGTGGACGGCGAATACATCATTTCCGGGGAGAGGCTGCTGATCACCGCCAGCATGGGGATCAGCATCTACCCCGACCATGCAGACGATGCCAGCACGCTGATCCGCATCGCCGACAAGGCGATGTATCACGCCAAGCAGTCGGGCCGGAATACCTATCAGTTCTACGATGTCAGCATGAAGGCCTGACGCGGCTTGCAGTATTCTCACGCCACCCCGGCGGGTTGGCGCCTTGGTGGTTGGCCGTTCAGGATTTCTCAGCCGCGCAGGAAGTCGAAGTCGCAACCCGCGTCGGCCTGAAGGATATGCTCGTTGTAAAGTCGGGCGTAACCGCGCTCCGGCAGATACGGCGTCTTGAACCCCTCGCGCCGCTTCGCCAGTTCGGCCTCGGCAACCAACAGGTCGAGACGCCTATCCCTGACCGACAAGCGGATGCGATCGCCGCTTTTCACCAGCGCCAGCGGCCCGCCGGAAGCCGCATCGGGCGCGACGTGCAGCACCACCGTGCCGAACGCGGTACCGCTCATGCGCGCATCCGAGATCCGCACCATGTCCTTGAGGCCGGTCTTCGCCAGTTTCTTCGGAATCGGCAGATAGCCCGCCTCCGGCATCGCGGAAGCGCTGCGCGGCCCGGCATTCTTGAGCACCAGGAAATCATCCTTCGTCACATCAAGATCCGGCAGGTCTATTCGTGCCGACAGATCCTCGAGCGACTCGAAAACGACTGCCCTGCCCTGCTTCTCGAACAGACCGGAATCGGCCGCGGCGCGTTTGAGGATCGCCCCGCGCGGAGCGAGGCTGCCGAACAGCGCCACCAGCCCGCCGACCGGGGAAATCGGATCGCTCCGGGAACGGATTACGCCGCGGTCCACAAACGGCGCGCCGCGCGCGATGCGGCTGCGCAGTGTTTCGCCGGCGACCGTCATGCAGTCCAGATGCAGCAGGTCCTTCAGTTCCGCGAGAAGCGCGCTCATTCCGCCCGCCGCGTGGAAATCCTGCATGTAGTGGCTGCCGGTGGGTTTTAGATCCAGCAGAACCGGTGTTTCGTCCGAGAGTTGGTTCAAGCGCTGGAGCGGGATTCCGATGCCGCGACGCCCGGCGACGGCAGTGAGATGGATGATCGCGTTGGTCGAGCCACCGATCGCGAGCAGCACGCGCAATGCGTTCTCGACCGATTTTTCCGTGATGATCTCCGAAGGACGCGGACCTTTTGTCCTGATCATTTCCACCGCACGCACGCCCGTGGCTTCCGCCGCTCGTATGCGGTCCGCGTGCACTGCGGGGATCGCCGCCGTGTCGGGTAGGGTCATGCCCAGTCCCTCGGCGACGCAGGCCATGGTGCTCGCCGTTCCCATAACCGCGCAGGTGCCGGCTGTGGTGGCGAGGTTGCCTTCGATTTCGTCTATGCCCTCGTCGCTGACTTCGCCGGCGCGAAACCTGGCCCAGAATCGGCGGCAGTCGGTGCAGGCACCCAGGCGTTCGCCCCGGTAAGGCATTGCCATCATCGGCCCGGTGACGAGCTGGATCGCCGGCACGTCGGCGGAGGCCGCGCCCATCAGTTGCGCCGGTACCGTCTTGTCGCAGCCGCCGATCAGCACCACCGCATCCATCGGCTGCGCCCGCACCATTTCCTCCACGTCCATCGCCATGAGATTGCGGAACATCAGGCTGGTGGGGCTGATGAATACCTCCCCAAGCGAAATGGTGGGAAAGTCGATCGGCAGCCCGCCGCTCCCGAGCACCCCGCGCTTGACCGCCTCGGTGAGCTCGGGCACGTAGCGATGGCAGTTGTTGAAGCCGCTCGCAGACTGGGCGATGCCCACGATCGGCCGCTCCAGCATGTCCTTGGAGTAGCCCATCGAGCGCGCAAAGGAGCGGCGCAGGTAGGCCGCGAACTCCGGATCGCCGTAATTGGTGAGATTGCGGCGTATGCCGCGCTTGTCGTCGTCAGCCATCTCTAAAATATGAAACTCATTTAACGCACAACACGCCGCGAAGCGGCTTGTTGCGGCGGAGGCTAACGTTTAGCTCGCCACAAGCGAGATCAACGTTATGCCGGAGTCAAAGGGAGAATCAAGGAACACGAAGGACGACAAAAGAAGGAGAGAGATCACAGCTTGGATTATTCTTCACCCTTCACCCTTCGCCCTAAATCCTTGCTTTCCACCGATTGTATGATAGTTTTCGTGATGAACCGCCACAACAAACGGAGCAGCGACATGCGCAACCTCATTGCCTTCATGACTATCCTTCTGGCCGCCGGCCTGGCTCAGGCGCAAACCGCGCCAGCGGTCACCGACGCCAGGGGCACCAAGGTCAACTTCGATTCCCGCGCCTCGGCGGAAGTGGACAACGACGTGATGCGCGCCAGCCTGTTCATCGAAATGGAAGATACCGACGCCACCCGGCTTGCCGACAAGGTCAACCGCGCGACCAACGACGCGCTGAAACTGGCCAGGGGATTCACCGGAGTGCGGGCAAAGACCTCCGCTTACACCACCTATCCGGTGATCGACAAGGAGAAAATCGCGCGCTGGCGCTCGCGCTCGGAGATCCTGGTCGAGGGCGAGGACTTCAGGCGCATGGCCGAAGCAATCGGCAAACTGCAGGCGATCATGCGGCTCGGCGCCGTGGATTTTTCCGTTTCACTTGCGGCGCGCGCCAAGGCCGAGGAAGCGCTTACCCAGACTGCCATCGCGGATTTCCTACGCAAGGCAGAACTGATGGCGAAGGGTTTCAAGGGAACGGCATTCAACGTGCTGGAAGCAACGGTTTCCGCCGATGGCGGCTTCCCTCCGCCGCGGCCGATGATGATGAAAAC
>JBOIFZ010000421.1:0-4776 GCA_050741735.1 Burkholderiales bacterium | reverse complement strand
AGCGTGCACGAGAAGGTGCTCGATCTCGCCGCTTGTGCCTGGATCAGGCAAACGGAATGGATCAGGCAGCCAGAAGGCGTGATTGTGGCGGTTGCCGTCGCCTAAATCGTGACCGGAGAGTTCCTTGGGCAGTGCAGCCGGGCCGAGTAGACGCTTTGCACGGCCCATCGCAGCGAAGCGCAGCGCCTCGCCGATACGCACTGCATCTTCGATGCGTGGTAAAGGTTTACCGTAGAGCGCATAGCGCGCGGTGGTGACTCCCGACTTCCCTCTCGTGACAGCAGGCTTGTGCGTGACCTTGGGCGCGGTAGTGACAAGCGCGCGCAGCGGTCGGCGATAACTCACGGTTTGGGCGCAGGGCGGCGCGCTCCAGCCCGCAGCTTGCAGGTCGCCCGTTTCGACGCTGATGGCATCAAGCCAGTCTGGGGGCAGCGTGTGCGTGAGCTTCTTTTGCGTCGGGTTGAGCCGGCGTGGGGGTGCATCTGGATCAGACTGGATTCCCTCAGCGATCAGTTTGTTGCTGCGGAACGTGAGGTAGTCGTGCGGCTTGCGCGGCACGAGCAAACGCACGATTTCGCCCGTCACTTCCGCGGTCTGCATAGCCACGCATTCCGTCGCAGGAAGGCAGTCAGGCTCAAGCACATCGCTCGTGCGCCGCGCGGCCACCCAGGACTCGGCGCGACCCAGGAAACCCAGATTCTCAAGCAAGGCGTCGAGCAGTTCGGTTTGCAGACCCGTGAGCTCCAGATTCGGCCAGGCGATCACGACAGGATCGTTGTTGGCAACCCGTGCAAAGGCATCGAACACCAATGTGCGCTTGTCGCCCTTGCCAGGCATGTAGTGCCGAGTGTGGGCGTGGATTGCAACGTCCGATAAGCGGAACGAGGGCGGTTCGGCCTCCGCGAGACCGGCCAACAGCGCATGAAGTAGCTCGCGGGGGTATTGCGCGGGATCCAACTTGCGATGCCACACCGCGATCAGCGCGCGGGCGATGCGCCACAGATCCGGGGGCCAAGCTACGTCTGCCTCATTGACGTGACGACCCCACGGCGTGGCATGGTAGCGCCCAGCGGGGAAGGTGAAAGCGATGGCGAGCATGGACTACTCGTCGCTCGCCGTTTCTGTGGGATTCTCAGCGTCCTTGGTGCTCTCCTTCTTAAGCTTGGCCGATCCATGCCAAGTCACGCGGGTGACGCGATCCACAGGCCAGTTCTGTTGGGTGGCAACCACTTCGATCAAGCTTGGCAGAGCCGCTTCGAGTTCGGCAAGCGATGGCAGGATGAAGCCCGTTGGACGCTTGATGACGATACCGAAATCCTTGACCTCCAGATCGCAGGCCGTGCGTAAGCGTAAACCTGAATGCAGCAAGGCCTGAATCTTGAAAAGCGCCAAAGCAATAAGAAGCTGCGACACGGCATCGCGCAAGCCGAAGCCTCGAATCTGGCCTAGGTCGAGGTTAAAGTAAGCGACGATCTTGGGAGATGTGAACTCCGAACGCGCGAACGGCACATTGCCGAAACCCTTGCTCGTGTCGCCGGACGGATTAACGTGATCATTCTTCACACCGCCGCTTTGCGCCTCCTTGACTGCTTCGGCCTCGATGAACGACGACAGGGCACGCGGCAGCCGCAGGCGTCCTCCAGCAAGATCGGATTTCGCCAAAAAAACGCCGTGGATCAGCGCATTTGCATCCAGATCTAAGAGTACGACGGCGAGCTTCTTGATATCTACCGGGCCTTCTTCCATCTCTGCAAGCTGTGACTTGAGTGAGTTGAACACGCTTTTGTCCTTGCCTTCGAGAATGTAGGGAGAGTTGACGCGGTGGGCTTCCAGCACCGTATTGGTCAGTGGTGTGTCGTTCTTGTCCACCACTTTGACCAGCGGTAAGCCCTTGAGAGGCGTGACCCAATCATCGGCAGGCTTGTCCCAACATACTATTTCAAGCCGATTCGCCATGCTCTGCGCGGATTCCACGAGTAGCATCCGTTCGCCGTTCGGCCCATCGTAGGTGGCCGCGCCGAGGTTAGGGAAGCCGGTGGGTTGAAAGCGCGTGCCCTGTAGTGGCTGCAAGTGCGCTTCCAGTAACAGGCGCGGGGCGGTGGCGAGGGCATCGAGGTTCAGCGACATAGTGGCTCTCCTGATCAGGCATTGAGTTCGGCTGGTCGAATGTTGTCGAGATCAGATTCCGGGCTTAAGTCGAGGCTGCGCAGCATCCGTCCGGTTTCCGCAAAGGTGAGGGGAATGCACAGGGCGGCGAGCCAGCGCGGACCGTGGTCAACCGCGACCCGGGGCGGATTGCGCCCCGGTAGCTTCACCCCGAGCGCACGCAGGCGTTGCCAGGCGAGCTTGACCGCGGCGTCCGCGTCGTTGGCGGCCAGGCGCGCGGGTATTTCGGCAGGCAGACGAAAACTCCGATCCGGAGGCAGCCATTTCAAGGCCCGCAGCACGGACTCTGGCGTGAAGAAAACTTTCAGCAGCGTGAACGCAGGTGGCAGCACGGCTTCTATATCTCCGTCTGGCGGCTCGGCGTCGCTCCAGTCTACACACGCAAGACCGGCGAGCAGTTCGCCGATGCGGGCGTCGTCGGTCGCGCCATCGAGAAACGCGGCCACATCACAGCGGGTAGCGCCGGTCTGGCTGGCCAGCACTTCGCCTTCCGCGCCCAGCACCATCGCTTCCAGCCGGCGTCGGTGTAGAAGCGCGGCGAGATTTCCGGCGAGCGGTCCCGGTCCCCAGACGGCGAGGCGGGAATCCTTCTCCCATGCGCTACATTGTTCATTGACAGCAACCAAGTGATGACGAGTGGTAAGCGCGAAGGCTTGAAGCCGCCCTTCTATCCGTTTCCTGCCATAAAGACGCAGCCCAGCCAATGCGGTTGCGATCCGATACTCTGCCGATGGATCGTCGTATTTTGTCACCCACGTTGAACGAAGTTGGGGGGCCGGCGGAATTTTCTTTTGAGCCTTCGTGCTCAAGGAGACCACAGCCTCGATCTGTCCTACTCGACGTAGCACGGTTTGCGCCGAAGAGCGGCTGCCTTGTTGCGTCAAAGCGAATAGTGCAGCGTCGAGTTGATGGGCAGATGAACGGAGCGAATCGGGGGCAAGCTTACCGCGCGCATACTGTTGCAGCGAGCGCAGCCAGCCGCGTTTTTCGAGATCGTTAATAAGATCAGCATCCTCATTCCGGTGGACAGGAACACGCGCCAACGGCGATGCGAGATACGTTTTGCCGAATCGCTTCAGGAAGCCGAAACGCTGAAACGTCTGGATTCCGCGATCGACGCCGAGTTGCGCGACCGCGCGGGCAAAATCCAAGCCGTCCCTAGCCGAGCGTCCGTTGACTGCAGCCCTGCCTTCTGTGAGCAAGCAACGGAGTTCGTCATAGGATGTCGGCCGCGTCCAAAGTGGCATCCATATCTCTCCGTTCGTCAGCTTTTCAGACTCGTCGCGCAAATTTGTGCTTCCCACACCACTCACTCGACTGGTCACCGTAAATGGTGCTGAAAGCATTCCGGCAGCGCCGGATTCGAGTCTTCGCGACGTGGTTGTGGCGAACAACATGGCGCCTTCTAACGACAGCACGCTGTTCCAAGGATTGCCGATTTCCTCTCCAAGAAAACCGTTGCCCGAATTGGGAAACTTCCCGACACCGGGGTTAAATTGTCCAGGCTTGATGACTATCAGGCCCGCCGTCGGCAAACCGAAAAGAGCCTGATCGAGCCAGGGTTGGCAGCTTGGGAGTGGCTGCCCAGTCATCAAATCGAACAATTGAGTGACCCGCTTCTGGAAGTTGACGCCGAAGTCCATACTGCCATCGACGCCACCTTTTCCGAGTAACGGTGCGTGCACAGGCTTATTGCGATCCTGCTCTTTGGTGGAACTGACCTGAGCCAGTGATTGGCAGGCGTCGAACCACGAAAGCCACGCTTCATCGGCTTCGTTGCGAAGCTGCAAGAGAACCTGAGCTTTCAGCCGTTTGGCTTCTGCCTTTAGCATCTTAAGCCGAACGTCATCGTGTTCCGAAACTGGAAGCCGCGCTTTCTTGCTCTTCTTGATTTCAGACTCCAAAGCTTTGGCTTTGGCGCGACTGACGTTCAGGGAATCGAGAACGCGTACTCTTTGAAAGAACTCAATAGCGTGCTTGATCGGCTCGAAACGGACATGAAGGGTGGCGTGCGTAAACGCACGAACCATTTCGGCACCGATACGTGTGGACTCGCCCTCCTCTTCGGCATCATCATCCACCGCAGGCGTATTTTCGCCCACATCGTTATCTTCATCCTCGCCTTCAAGAAATCCTGCCCGTCCGTTCCATGGTGAAAGTAGCGGCGTCGGCCGATACCGCTCCAGAAAGAATGCCCGTAGTTGCTCTTCCGTCAATCTCGTCCGCAGCACAAACTCGTCATCACGCCAGAAGCCGGTGGCCTCGGGATCTCCGCCCCCATCCGTCCCTGCCTCGGCTACCAAACGTAGCACCGCCAGCGCCTTGAGGTAGGAAGCCAGTGGTGTGGGTGCACAGCCATGGAGGACGAGATCGCTGTTCATACTGCCCCCGCTTCGATGCGGCTTCGCCAAATCGCGATCAATCCTCGCCAATCGCCATGATCGGCAGCCGACAACGCTGCCAGATAATCACTCGTTTCTGCTGCTTGGCTCGGCGCCAATTGGACCGGCGGCAGGCCCAGGCGCCGGATGACTTCCCGCAACCAGACCCTGGTCGCGCGACCGTTGAAGTCCAGGAACGGATGAATGGAGAGCAAGCGGCCTTCGGCAA
>JBOIFZ010000420.1:0-2666 GCA_050741735.1 Burkholderiales bacterium | reverse complement strand
CTGCGCCTGGCAGCGCGCATGTGCCTGGCCCCGCTCGGAGAATATGCGCGCTGGCTTGAGCTGGCCCGCGAAGCGGCGCCGCTGGCCAAAGCCCTCGATGATCCCCGCCGCGAAGTCCTGGTCCATTACTCAGTTAGCAATTCATTGAGCATTATGGGCCGTAGCGCCGAGGCAATCGAGCCTGGCGAGCGTGCCCTGGCGATCGCGGAGACCCTGCAGGAGCCGATGCTGCGCATCACTGCCAGGTATTCTCTGGGACTTCCGCATTGGAACCTTGGCGCCTATCGCACGGCCGCCGACTTCTTCCAGCGCGATGTTGGATTCAAATCCGAGCAGATCGCCGAACGGCTGCTCGAACCGTGGGGGGCCGGGGTTTTTCAGGAAGCCTTGACTAGATACAACTATTGCCTCTCTCAGAGCGTTGCGGCGTATTGTTTTGCCGAGCTCGGGGAGTTCGACCAGGCGATGTTGCATGCAGAGCGAGGCGTGAAGTTCGCGCAGACGCTCGATAATCTCTTTCTGCGCGCGGTGGCAGATGCGATGCTGGGCTCAGTCCATCTCCGCAACGGCGACCTGCCAAAAGCGCTTCACCTCGCGCAGCGCTGGCTGCAGACCTACGCCGCCGCTGACCTGCCCCTGGCACAACTAATCATGGCGCCGTACCTCGGTGAAGTGTTCAACCTGTCGGGTCAACTCGACGATGCGCTCGCGCTGTTGGAGCGAGCCCGGCAGTTCGCCGAGTCAAAAAGTATCTTTGCATGGGGGCAGCGGGTCCTTGCGTTGCTAGCCGACGCCTACGGCCGCGCGGGGCGGATCGACGAAGCGGTGACGACCGGGCGGCGGGCGCTGAACCTGGCTCGCGAGCTCGGCCAGCGGGGCGACGAAGCTCGCACCCTCTATCTGCTGGGCAACATTCACGGCTACGGTGCATCCGCGAACGCGAACCAGGCTCGAGAGAGCTATCAACACGCCCTGGTGCTCGCGCACGAACTGGGCATGCGGCCGCTGGAAGCGCAGTGTCATTTCGCGCTCGGGGAGCTGGCCGAGAAAGCAGGCGAAAAACGAGGCGCGCAAGAGCACTTCAGTACGGCGGTGTCGATGTTCCGCGAGATGGGGATGCGCTTATGGCTGGAGAAGACCGAATCCGCGCTTAAGGACCTCTAGCATGAATTTCCACGGACAGCAGATCCCCTAACGACGCATCGGAAGTCGTTGGTGCAGACGGTACTGACTGGTCTATAATTGGTACCGTTATCGATACCATCCGAGGTACCCCATGAACACCCTCACCGCCGCCGAACTCAAGCGCCGTGGCATGGTCGCCATCGAAGATGGCCTGCGCCACGGACCGGTGCATCTTATGAAGCACAACAAGCCTTCCGCCGTGGTGCTCTCCCAAGAGGAATATGTTCGGCTGGCGCAGGGTAAGGCGGGCGCCGCGCCGGTCGGGATGACCGCCGTCCAGTGGCTGCTCAGCCAACGCCCCACCGGTACCAGGCGCAAGGCGCAGATCGACAAGGTGCTGCGCGCGGAGCGCAAGAACTGGGCGTGATCGCTTTTTTTGACGCCAGCGCTCTAATCTACTTGGTCGAGGGGGCCGAGCCATTCGCCAGCCGGGTACGTTCCGAATTGGCACGGACCGCCAGGCAGCACCCTAAGATGGGTGCGGCGATAAGCCGCCTATCGTGGCTGGAATGCCGAGTACGACCTGCACGCAACAACGAGCTTGCCACGCTGGCGGCGTTCGATACTTTCTTTGCCCGCCCTGATCTGGTCTGGGTGGAGCTCAGCAAGGATGTCGTGGAGCTGGCGACTGCCATCAGGGTCAAGCACGGGCTGCGCACGCCGGACGCGCTTCAAGTTGCGAGCTGTCTCCAGCTTGGCGCAAGGCATCTTTTTCTCACCGGGGATGTCGCGTTCAAGAAGATTACCGGGTTGAATGTAAAGGTACTGACGTGAAGCTCCTCACGGACTCTTCCCAAAACATGCTCGCGGGTTTCCAGAGAAACCGGTGATGAGCGAGCGACGAAGACTGGGATAACGTCGCAGCGATTAAAATGCCGGCTTGAAGCCTGGACTCAAAGGGAGGGGGCATGGAACACGCATTCAAATTTTCCGTAAGCCACACGGAAACAAGCCGGTTCAAGGACGACGGCTTGCGGCCGTTCTTCCAGTACCGCGATCTCGGCATTCGCGATGCGACCAATGGCCTGGTGCTTGCGCACGTCATCCGTGCCAAGCCGGGGACGCATGCGAACCCGGAACGGCACCACCACGAGGTCCAGTTTCAGATGGTGTATGTGCTCAAGGGCTGGGTGAAGTTCCACTACCAAGGCGTTGGAGAAGTCACGCTCAAGGCGGGCTCCTGCGTGAATCAGCCGCCAGGGATCAAGCACACCGAATTGGGGCACAGTGACGATTTGGAGCTCATCGAAATTGTGATGCCAGCGGATTTTCGGACGGTGAATGACTAAGATGCTTCAGAAGTCGTCACTGTGGCGCGTGCCCCGGACTCGGCGTGCGCAGCTCCGATTTGGAGTTGATAGAAATTGTGATGCCTGCTGAATGTTTCAGTTTTATCAATCACCAAATCGAGGAGAGAGCCCAATGGCACGACCACCATTCAATCCCAACAAAGTGGACTGGTCCGGGGAGAACCCCGGAAT
>JBOIFZ010000419.1:0-5166 GCA_050741735.1 Burkholderiales bacterium | reverse complement strand
AGAGTTGTCACAGTTGGCCCCCTGATATGTAAGGAACTTTTTTCAAAATGACCATCACCTGCGGATGATGGTCATTAGCATAAACCGTTGGCGCCGGGAATGCCCGCCCTCCCCACCAGACCCTGAGAAAGCCTCGGAGCAGCCGGAGTTCCCCAGAGTGCCGCAACGGCCGTGACGGACGTGAAAACGCGCCGATTTAACGCGCGTTTCAGTGCAGGCTCGTGCCTCGCAAGGGCGCGGCGCGATGCCGGAACTACAATTCATACCCATGCGGACGATGTCCGCATCTACGTGACGACGTAAAGGCGACTACTCAAGGACCTAGAGGCGGTCACTGGACACTCGGAGCCGGCAAGAACTAGGGATTCAGGAGAGACTGAACCCGTCACGGCCTTCGCTGTTTCCTCATACCCTACGGGTACAGGTGTCCTTCATACTCACTTGTCCCCGGAGGGGATCATCCTTGTCATTTCCGTCACCCGTCACCGCCCGTCAGTAGTACATTCCCGCCATGGACATTTCCGCACCCGCAACCTCGCAAACATTGCCGCCGCAAAGAAGTGGTGGCTCACCCGAGGCTGTCGTCGAGCTGTCGGGCGTGTGCTTTTCCTGGTCCGGCGCACCGCCTTTCGTGATCGACATCGGCAGCCTGCGGGTCGCGCGCGGGGAGCGCGTATTTCTGCGTGGCCCCAGCGGCAGCGGCAAGTCCACGCTGCTCAGCCTGCTCGCCGGCGTCATTACACCCATGGGAGGCACCATCCGGGTACTCGGCCAGAACATCGGCGCGCTCGGCAGCGCGGCGCGCGACCGCTTCCGCGCGGACCACATTGGCTTCATCTTCCAAATGTTCAACCTCATCCCGTATCTGTCGGTGGTCGAGAACGTCTGCCTGCCCTGCGGGTTCTCGCCGCGGCGCAAGCAGCGCGCCGATCGCGAAGGCGGGACCGTCCAGGCCGAAGCGGTGCGGTTGCTCGAGCACCTCGACATGGGGGACGCAGCCGTGCTGCGCCGTCCGGTAACCGAACTGAGTGTCGGCCAGCAGCAACGGGTCGCGGCAGCCCGGGCGCTGATCGGCGCGCCGGAGCTGGTGATCGCCGATGAACCGACCTCGTCGCTCGACGCCGACCGGCGCACGGCTTTCCTCGACCTGCTGTTTCGCGAATGCGCGCGCGAGCAGGCTGCGCTGATCTTCGTCAGCCACGACGCGTCGCTCGCCCCGCTGTTCGACCGCGCCATCCAGTTCGCCGACATCAACCGCGCGACCGGGCCCGCGCCGACGCTGGCCTGAGGTCTCTCCGATGATCCTCGCGCTCGCCGTCAAAAGTCTGCGCAACCGCAAGTTCACCGCGGTGCTGACGGTACTGTCGATCGCGCTCGCGGTGATGCTGTTGCTCGGCGTCGAACGCCTCCGGAGCGAGTCGCGCGAGAGTTTCGCCGCCACAATCTCGGGCACCGACCTGGTCGTTGGCGCGCGCAGCAGTCCGGTGCATCTGCTGCTCTATGCGGTATTCCACATCGGCAACGCCACCAACAATCTCCGCTGGGACAGCTACCGCGCTATCGCCGCGCGACCAGAAGTCGCGTGGACCATTCCGCTGGCGCTGGGCGATTCACACCGCGGCTACCGCGTGCTCGGTACGACGCCGGATTATCTGGAACGCTTGCGCTTCGGTCGAGACCGCCGACTAGTGCTGGCGCAAGGGAAACGCTTCGTGGACGAACGCGACGCGGTGCTGGGCGCCGACGTCGACGAAGCACTGGGGTACAAGCTCGGCGACTCGATCGTCATCGCTCATGGCGCGGGCGATGTCAGCTTTTCCCTGCACGTGGATCATCCCTTCCGGGTGGTTGGGGTGCTGAAGCGAAGCGGCACGCCGGTGGATCGAACGGTGCACGTCACGCTGGAGGGCATGGATGCAGTCCATGCGGAAGCGGCTGAAGATGCTTTCGACCCGCTCGCGGCCGCAACGCGTGCTGGCGCAGACGAGCATGAACATCACGCCGAAAAGAAAACGGAGCGCGCGATCACTGCGTTCCTGGTGGGACTCAAGTCGCGCAGCGCGGCGCTGTCCATGCAGAGACTTGTCAACGAGTATTCCGGTGAACCGTTAACCGCGATCCTGCCCGGCGCGACGCTCCTGGAGGTCTGGGAGATTGTGGGGGCGGCTGAAAAGACGCTGTTCGCAGTATCGGCGCTGGTGGTCGTGGTGGGCCTCGCGGGCATGCTGGTCGCCCTGCTTACTAGTCTGAGCGAACGTCGCCGCGAAATGGCGGTCCTGCGTTCGGTCGGCGGCCGACCGATGCACATTTTCGGCCTGATCCTCGGCGAGGCGGCATTTCTGACGCTTCTGGGGATTGCGCTGGGTGTCGCGGCGCTCTATCTGGGACTGCTGGGCGGCCGGCCGTGGCTGGAGTCCCGTCTTGGACTGTTCATCGTAGTAGGCTGGCCCTCGGCTCATGAGTTCGGACTGATGATCCTGGTGGGAATGGCCGGCGTCCTGATCGGTCTCATTCCTGCCTACCGCATTTACCGCTATTCGCTTGCCGACGGCATGACCATACGTATCTGACACCGTGAGAGTGCTACCAAAATGACCCGTCGCCAGCGTTACATCCTGATCCTGCTCTGCGCGCTGCTGACGCCGAACGCCTTGGCCGACGAACCCCGCCAGGTGATGTGGGCGGACCTGGTGCCGAAGTCCGCGGTAATGGACAACCCCTTTCTCAAGCTCACGAAGGAACAACTCGCCTGGGTCAGCGACGTCGCCGCAGTGCGCGATCGCAAGGATCGCGGCGACAGGACGCTATCTGCGACGGAGCGCGAGAGCGAGCAGGCACTTTCCCGCAAGCTCGAAGAAGCGGGCATCGATGTGGAGGGCCTGCTGGCGACGCGTATGAAGATCATCGAGCGCGGCCGGGCGGTAAATCCGTTGCTCAATGGTCAGAACGTGCGCCTGCCCGGCTATCTGTTGCCGCTGGAGTTTTCCGGCAAACAGGTAACCGAATTCCTGCTGGTGCCCTGGGTCGGCGCCTGCATCCATACGCCGCCGCCGCCCCCGAACCAGATCGTGCACGTCAAACCGGAAAAGCCGGTTGAAATCGGCGGGATGTTCGCGCCGGTATGGGTTACGGGGCAGATGACCACCGGAGCGATCAAGAAGAGCCTGTCGCTGGTCGACGGGAGCGCCGACATCGACGTGGGTTATTCTTTACGGGCGAGCCAGGTCGAGCCCTACAAGCAGTAATCGGACAATCGGGGCGCGATGCGAACGCTCGCGGGCGGGACGTGTTGTGCTACTTGAATGCCGGCAACGCGGCTACCGTGCCGATCTGTCCGGCAATGTGCTCGTGCGGCGCGGGTTTGTTCATGACGGTGCGCATTTTCAGGCTGTCGACGCCGTCCTCTTCCACATTGATGCGCAAGACCGCCATGGCGCTGAACTTCAACTCCGGCGAGTACCAGATGGTCATGGTGCTGGTGTCGCCCTCCGTCTTGACATTGGCCACGATGAACGAGGTGTTCAGCTGCATCCAAGGATTCTTCAGTGAAGCAAACGACGCGGTGATCACCGGCTCGCCGTCGAGTTCCAGGGTGACGTACGTCTGGTCGCTGCTGCCGCCGCGCTTCTCGATCGCAGCGACGCGAAACCAGCCGGCGCCGAGCACGTGAAAAGTTGCCGCCTCACCCGACGGCGTGGCGCCCACTTCGCGTTCGGCGGTCACGATGTCGCCCCTGAAGACCTCTCCGCACGCAACCGCGGCCGTTGCGCCAGCCCACAGCATGGCAGCGGCTGCGGCGCATGCCAGCGGGGACAAAAAGCGTTGTGGAATAGCGTTCACGAAGTTTCGCCTTTCTCGTTCCAGACAGTATAGCACCGTGCCGAAAGCCTGAGGTCCAAACTTTGTCAACGCAAAGTGGCGCGCGGACACGTTACCGACGGAGTCGGCCGATTGCGGGTAGCGCGCCGAAGCGCTGCCTCCCGCCCCGGATGGCTATGCCAACGCCGTGTCGGCAGCGCAAAGGTACGCAAGGGAAAGGCAAAGAGAGGGGTTGGACTTTTTCAGCGCCCGGATTCCTGTTAACAGTAACGGCCTTTCCGGGTCCCGACCCCGGCGCTTGTCCTATTACGTACATCGGGTTTCCTTTGCGTCAGCGCTCCTATAGCCGGCCTTGGGCCGGCGTTTGTATTGCAGCACTCGATACCCACCATTCATTTCTATACCCCTTGCGGGTTACGCAGCCCCGGTTGTTTGTGGTGTAAATTCCGTCAATGCAACGTTTCCGCGCCGCACTGCTCATTCTCGGATCTATGATCTTCAGCCACGTGTCCGCCGGTGCGGAAACGTCGACACTGATCCTCGGCACCGCCACGCCGGGCGGCGGCTTTACGGTCTATGGCGAGGTGCTCGCCGAGACGCTGCGTGAATCCGATCCCACCCTGGACATCAGGCCCCGGCCGACCGCCGGCAGCAAGGAAAACATCCCTCTGCTCGAAGCAGGTCAACTCGACCTGGGGTTGGTCGAAGGAACGGCCGCCTATGAAGCGCTGACGGGAATCGGCCGTTCGCCCGCGCCGTTGTCGGTGGTTGCGGCCATGTACCCGAGCCCCGGAATGTTCGCCGTGCGCGCCGATTCGCCATACCGGACCATCCCGGATCTGAAAGATCAGCGTGTCGTATTCGGCGCGGCGGGTTCCGGCTTCGTGCTGCTCGCGCGCCATGTCCTCGACGGTCTGGGCCTGGACATGCAGAAGGACTTCGATGCGGTGCTGTTGAAGAACGTGAAAGACGCTCCGCCGATGGTGCTGAGCGGTGAAGCCGCCGCATTGTGGGGCGGCGGCATCGGCTGGCCGGGTTTCGAGGCGATCGCCCGCGGCCCGAAAGGAGCGCGCTTCATCGGCCTGGAACCGGACGACATTACCCGAATCCAGACCAAGCACCCGTTCCTCAGAACCATGACGGTCGCAGCCGGTACTTATCCCGGACTCGATCGCGCTATTACCACCGTCGGCTCGTGGGGCCTGATTCTCGCGCGGCCGGGCCTGCCCGATGACCTTGCCTACCGCTTCGCCCGCGCCCTGCACCGCGCCCAGCCGGCGCTTTCGCGGCGACTCGCGCAGGCGCAGGCAACCACACCGACCAACACCCTCGCCGCCTCCCCTCGCG
>JBOIFZ010000418.1:0-6739 GCA_050741735.1 Burkholderiales bacterium | reverse complement strand
CGGCGTCGAGATCGATTCCAGCGTGGCCGACGGCCGCCAGTCGGTGATCCTGCCGCAGGTGACCTTCGGCATCGCCGTGCGCATGGCTGTCATGTCGATCCTTGCCGGAGAAAAGTGACGAACGGTGGAAATGGGAAATAGGGAAAAGGGTATGGTCAAAGCGTCGACGTCGCGCTCGGAATGGAGTTTCTCCCATTCCCCATTCTCCATTCCCCATCCACGATGAAGATACACATCAAGAACGGCCGCGTGGTCGATCCGCAAAGCGGTACCGAGAAGGTCCAGGACCTCTATCTGGCCGCTGGAAAAATTGCGGCTGTCGGTGCCGCACCCGACAGTTTCCACGCCAACCGGGTGATCGATGCCAACGGGCTGGTGGTGTGTCCGGGATTGGTCGATCTCTCGGCGCGGTTGCGTGAGCCCGGTTTCGAGCACAAGGCCACGCTGGAAAGCGAGATGGCGGCCGCTGTGGCCGGCGGGGTGACTTCTCTGGCGTGTCCTCCGGATACCGATCCGCCGCTCGACGAACCGGGTCTGGTGGAAATGCTCAAGCATCGGGCGCGCAGTCTCAACCAGGCGCACGTATATCCGCTGGGCGCACTGACCCTGGGGCTGAAGGGACAGCGCATTACCGAAATGGCCGAGCTGGTCGACGCCGGATGCGTGGCTTTTTCGCAGGCGGACGTGCCGCTTGACGACAACCAGGTCATGCTGCGGGCGATGCAGTATGCGACCACCTTCGGTTACTCGGTGTGGCTGCGCCCGAGCGACGGCAGCCTGGCGCGGGGCGGCGTCGCTCACGACGGACAGGTGGCTACGCGCCTCGGGCTGGCGCCGATCCCGGTGGCGGCGGAAACGGTGGCGCTGTCCACCATGCTGCTGCTTGCCCGCGAAACCGGCGCACGGGTGCACCTGTGCCGGCTGTCGAGCGCGGAGGGCGTCGAAATGATGCGTCAGGCCAAGACGATGGGCATGAACGTGACTTGCGACGTATCCGCGAATCACGTGCACCTGAGCGAGATGGATATCGGATACTTCGATTCCAATTACCACCTGGTGCCGCCGCTGCGAAGCCTGCGCGACCGCGATGCGTTGCGCCGCGGCGTGGAGGACGGTACCGTCGATGCAATCTGTTCCGACCATACCCCGGTGGATGAGGACGCCAAGCAACTGCCGTTCGGCGAATCCGAGGCCGGTGCCACCGGGCTGGAACTGCTGCTGGCGCTGACTCTGAAATGGTCGGAGGAGTCACGCATTGCGCTCCCGAAGGCGATTGCGAAAGTAACTACCGAGCCGGCACGCATCCTCGGCATCGGTGCCGTTGCGATCGCAGCCGGGGCCAACGCCGATCTGTGTATCTTCGATCCGCATTTGCAATGGAAGGTCGAGCCGGCCAAGCTCAAGAGCCAGGGCAAGAACACGCCGTTTGCCGGCTATGAGCTGAATGGCCGGGTGCGCTATACGCTGGTTGGCGGCCACGTTGTGTACGAAGGGTGATGGGTAATAAGTGATGAGCGATGGGTAACAGGCAATTGATTACTCAACGTCGCTCATTAGTGCCTCTTTTTTGCTCAGCAACGCGCGAAACCGATTCCATGGTTGTTTTTCACCCATCACCCATTTCTCATCACTCATCACCGCTTTTCATGAATCCTCTGCTCGATTTTTCGGGTTTGCCGCGTTTTGCCGAGTTCAGGCCGGACCATGTCAACCCGGCGCTGGACCTGTTGCTGGCGGAGAACCGTGAGCTGATCGGCCGGCAGGAGGCCGATGGGCGGGAACCATCGTGGGAAAATTTCGTCGCTCCCCTTGACGATGCCAACGAACGGCTGCGCCGGGCCTGGGGGCAGGTCGCACACATGAACGCGGTGATGAACAGCCCGGCGTTGCGCGAGGCATACAACGCCAACCTGGGGCGCATCACCCAGTACTTTACCGGGTTGTCGCAGAGCGAGGCGCTGTTCCGGAAATACAAGGCGTTGCGTGCCTCGCCCAATTTTTCCGCGCTCACGCGGGCGCAGCAAAAAGTCATCGACAATGAACTGCGCGATTTCCGCCTGGGCGGCGCGGAACTTCCCGCTGAAGGTAAGTCGCGTTTCAAGCAGGTGAGAGAGCGGCTCGCCCAGCTGTCGTCCAAATTCAACGACAACCTGCTCGATGCCACCAACGCGTTCGAGTTGATCATCCAGGACCGCGCGCAATTGTCCGGCATGCCTGATGACGTGCTGGAAGCGGCGCACAAGGCTGCGACGAAGATCGGCAAAGCGGGCTGGAAATTCACGCTGCAGATGCCGTCCTATCTCCCGGTCATGCAGTACGCGGACAACCGCGATTTGCGTGAACCGCTGTATCACGCTTACGCCACCCGCGCCGCCGAATTCGGCAATCCGGCGTGGGACAACACCACGCTCATCGGCGAGATTCTGAAGTTGCGGCGTGAACAGGCGCAACTGCTTGGCTTCAAGAGTTTTGCCGATTTGTCGCTGCAGCCCAAGATGGCCGACTCCCCCGCGCAGGTGCTGCTCTTTCTCGACGGACTGGCGGCGCGCGCCAAACCCTACGCCGGGCGCGATCTGGCCGAACTGAGGGAGTTTGCGGCGGAGCAACTGGGACTAGCCGATCTGCAGCCCTGGGACGTAACTTATGCATCGGAGAAGTTGCGGGTCGCGCGCTATGCGTTCTCGGATCAGGAAGTCAAACAGTACTTCCCGGAGCAGCAGGTGCTCGGCGGCATGTTTCGTGTGGTCGAGACGCTTTACGGATTGAGCATCGCCGCCGATGAGGCACCGCGCTGGAATGAGGATGTGCGCTTCTTCTCCATCCGTAATGCCGACGACGCGCTGGTCGGGCAGTTCTATCTCGATCTTTATGCGCGGCCGTCCAAGCGCGGAGGAGCGTGGATGGACGACGCGATCACCCGGCGGCGCAAAGCCGCCGGCATCCAGACGCCGGTTGCCTATCTGAACTGCAATTTCTCCGCGCCAGTCGGTGGCAGGCCGGCAATGTTTACCCACGACGAAGTGATCACGCTGTTTCACGAATTCGGCCACGGCCTGCACCATCTGCTGACACAGGTGGACGTGCTCGGCGTGTCGGGAATCAATGGGGTCGAGTGGGACGCGGTTGAGCTGCCCAGCCAGTTCATGGAGAACTTCTGTTGGGAATGGGACGTGCTCAAGGACATGACCCGGCACGTCGATAGCGGACAGAGTCTGCCGCGCGCGCTTTTCGACAAGATGGTGGCGGCGAAGAATTTTCAGAGCGGCATGCAGACCGTGCGCCAGCTTGAGTTCGCGCTTTTCGACATGCGTCTGCACCACGACTTCGACCCGGTCGGCTCGAAGACGCCGCTCGATCTGCTCGACGAGGTGCGCAGCCGCGTCGCCGTCATCATTCCGCCGGCTTACAACCGCTTTCCGCATGGCTTTTCGCATATCTTTGGCGGTGGGTACGCGGCTGGCTATTACAGCTACAAATGGGCGGAGGTGCTGTCTGCCGATGCCTACAGCCTGTTCGAGGAAAACGGTGTGCTGAGCCCTGTGGTCGGCGAGCGCTTCCGCGAGGAAATTCTCGCCGCCGGCGGCAGCCGTCCGGCGCTCGAGTCCTTCGTGGCGTTTCGCGGGCGCGAGCCGAAAATCGATGCGTTGCTGCGGCATAGAGGCATGGCCGTGGCATGATGCCGGCAAAGGAGAAAGCCTCGATGAAACCCTGGATGCTTCTGGTCATGCTGATGTCGACTGTGGCGCTGGCGCAGGTCGAGACTTACAAATGGGAGGACGCAGACGGCACGGTCCATTACAGCGATCAGCCGCCGCCGCCGAGCGCCAGGAAAATCGAGCGCATACAACTCGGAGACAAGCCTGGGGATGTCGCAATGCCGTACGTCCTCCAGCAGGCCGTGAAAAACTTCCCGGTGACGATTTTCGTGTATGACTGCGGAGACGGCTGCAATCGCGCCCGTGCGCTGCTCGCCAAGCGTGGCGTGCCGCACACGTCCAAGGATCCGTTGGCACCGGAGATGCGGGAAGAGTTGAAAAAGGTGACGGGCGGACAGGAAGTCGCGCCGGTTCTGCAGGTGGGGCGCCAGATATTGCTCGGCTTCGAGGAAGCAAGATGGAACGCTGCGCTCGACGCCGCCGGCTACCCCAAGACTGCATTGGTGCCGGTCACGCCGGTGCAGACCAAACCGGCCCCCGCGGCACCGCCGCCCGCACCGGAGCAGGCGCCTGCGCCCGATGGCACGAGCGATCCGGCAAAGCCCGAATCCGAACCTGTACCCGAGCAGAACTGACGACGCTTGAAGCTCGCCGCCTGGAATGTCAACTCGCTGAGGGTTCGCCTGCCGCATCTCCTCGAGTGGCTCGCGCGCGAGCGCCCCGACGCGGTTTGCCTGCAGGAAACCAAAACCGAGGATGCAAATTTTCCTCTGGACGCAATCGGACAGGCCGGATACAGCGCCGTATTCTCCGGGCAGAAAACCTACAACGGCGTGGCGATACTGGCGCGCGATGCGCCGCAGGCGGTCGAGGCGGGCATCTCCGGCTACGCAGACGAGCAGAAACGGGTGTTGTCCGCCACCGTAGGAGACCTGCGGCTGGTGTGCGCGTACGTGCCCAACGGCCAAAGCCTGGAATCCGACAAGTATCGCTACAAGCTCGACTGGCTGGCGGCATTTGACCTCTGGCTGGACGCGGAACTGAAGAAGCACCTGCGGCTGGCGGTGCTCGGCGACTTCAACATCGCGCCGGAAGACCGCGACGTCCACGACCCCAAGGCCTGGGAAGGCCAGGTTCTGGTCAGTCCGCCCGAGCGTGCAGCGTTTCAGCGACTGCTCGGGCGTGGACTGAAAGACAGCTTCAGGCTGTTCGAACAGCCCGAGAAGTCATACTCCTGGTGGGACTACCGCATGAATGCTTTCAAGCGCAATCTGGGATTGCGCATCGATCACATTCTTCTCTCTCCCGAACCCGCGTCGCGCTGCCGTTCGAGCAGCATTCATGTGGACATGCGCAAGCTGGAACGGCCCTCCGACCACGCACCGGTCGTGGTCGAGATAGCCTAAGAAAAAAGCTCACCACGAAGCCACGAAGATCACGAAGAAACACAAAGAAGGGCAAGAAAAAATAACTGGTCGGGGTCAACTTGTCCGGAGCTTCTGGATCCGGGTGTGATGACGACAAACGCGAGCGGCCGGGATAATTCCACGGTCGAGTGCTCATAAGAATTCGCTTGCCTTTCGTTCACTTCGAAAGTTTTTCTTCGCGTGTCTTCGTGTTCTTGGCGCCTTCGTGGTGAGATGTTGAACTTCGCAGTGAGATCTGGAAGGTCTTACTCGGAGTGGTCGTTCTTGTCGAGACCCAGTTCCTGGATTTTGCGGGTCAGTGTGTTGCGGCCCAATCCCAGCAGCACAGAGGCTTCGATCCTGCGGCCGCCGGTGTGGGCAAGCGCCCTGGTTATGAGCGCCCGCTCGAACTGGCGGGAAAGTTCATTGAGGATCGCGCTATCGCCGCGTTTCAGCAGCGTTTCCGCTTCCCGCTCCAGCGCCGTTACCCAACTCTCTGCGGAGTGAACAAGGGCTTCCTCACGCAACTCCGGAGGCAGGTCCTTGACGTCGACGTTGATCCCCGGCGCCATCACCGTCAGCCAGTGGCAAAGGTTCTCGAGCTGGCGCACGTTGCCGGGGAAATTCAGCGATGACAGATACTTCATTGCCGCCGCGGACAGCTTCTTGGTTTCCACGCCCAATTCACGCGCGCTTTTCTGAAGGAAATACTTGGCCAGCAGCGGAATGTCCTCGCGGCGTTCCCGCAGCGCCGGCAGGCGCAACCGGATGACATTCAACCGATGGAATAGATCCTCTCGGAACATGCCCTGCTTGACCCGGCTTTCCAGGTCCTGGTGCGTTGCCGCGATGATGCGCACGTTGGCCTTGATCGATTGATGCCCGCCGACGCGGTAGTACTGACCGTCCGACAGCACCCGCAGCAGGCGGGTCTGCAGGTCGGGCGGCATGTCACCGATCTCGTCCAGAAACAGAGTGCCGCCTTCGGCCTGTTCGAAACGACCGCGCCGCATCGCCTGCGCGCCGGTGAAGGCGCCACGTTCGTGCCCGAACAACTCCGACTCGAGCAGATCCTTGGGAATTGCCGCGGTGTTGATGGCGATGAATGGTTTGGGCGCACGCGGGCTGTGGCGGTGCAGCGCGCGCGCCACCAGTTCCTTGCCGGTGCCGGATTCGCCATTGATGAGAACGGTGGCGTGCGATTGTGTGAGCCGCCCGATGGCGCGGAACACTTCCTGCATGGACTGCGCCTGGCCAAGAATCTCGGGTGATTCCTGCGCTGCTTCGGCGACGTCGCCCTGACGCAGGCTCTCTTCCATCGCCCGGCGAATCAGATCCACCGCCTGGTCCACGTCGAAGGGCTTGGGCAGGTATTCGAATGCGCCGCCCTGGAACGCCGCCACCGCGCTCTCGAGGTCCGAGTAGGCGGTCATGATGATGACCGGCAGGTTGGGGTACTTCTCCTTAAGCTTCTGCAGCAATTCGAGTCCGGAGCCTCCCGGCATGCGAACGTCGCTGACCACCACCTGCGGTGTCGATGCCGACAGCGCCTGCAGCGCCTCCTGCGCGGAGGCGAAAACCTTGAAAGCAATGTTCTCCCGCGTGAGCGCTTTTTCGAACACCCAGCGAATCGAGCGGTCGTCGTCGATGATCCAAACAGGCTTCATGGTTCTACCG
>JBOIFZ010000417.1:0-2658 GCA_050741735.1 Burkholderiales bacterium | reverse complement strand
AAATGGCCGACTGCAAACGCCGATGCAGGCCACCGTCACCGGAGTCAAGCTGGAGGGCAACGCGCAAGTGGACGGCACGGCCTCGCCGCCGACCTTCCGTCTCGCGCTCGGCACCCGGGACTCCGAGCTCGGCGGTCTCGCCGAACTTCTGGCGGGTGTGCGCGGGGTCGAGGGAAAGCTCGGCCGTTTCGATCTGCGGCTTTCCGCCCACGGCGACCAGGTCAACGAACTGGTGCGCAGCCTCGACGTGCGGCTCGACATTGAACGCGGTCGCCTTTCCTACGGCAACTTCGAGGGTGGCCGGCCGGTGGACTTCACGCTCGAGAAACTGGCCGTGGCCCTGCCCGCCGGCAAGGCGCTCACGGGAGAAATGCGTGGTTCGCTGCTGGGCAACCCGGTGAGCGCACGACTGCGCAGCGGCGCGCTGGAGCCGTTGATGCTGGAGGATCGCGTACCGATCGATTTCAGCGCGCGTTCCGGCGGGGTGCGCGCGCGCATCCGTGGCGTGCTGCAGTTCCCCTCCGAGAACCGCGGACCGGAATTGAACTTCGAGATTTCCGCGCCGCGCGCCGGCGAGGTGGCGAGCTGGTTCGGCCTGCGGCCCGGGGCCGAGGCACGCGTCGCGCTCTCGGGCAAGGCCGCCTTGCGCAGCCGCCAGTGGAGCCTTGCGGATTTTTCCCTGCAACTCGGGCGCACCAGGCTCACTGCCGGGGCTCTGCACACAGGCATCGGTACGCGCCCGCTGCTGAAAGTGCACTTGGCTGCCGAACAGATAGACGTCGCGGAACTGGAGTCTCTGCTGCCCAAGACGCAGAAGAAGGAATCCTCCGGTCCGGTGCTGAACATTCCTATCCTGCCCCAGGGCATCGACCTGACCGACGCCGACGTCGAAGTGCGCCTGAAGCGCTTTCTAGGTAGCCCGCTCGAAGTGCGCGACGTTTCCTTCGACGGCCGCATCCGCGACGGCTACATGTACCCGTCGCCGTTTGCCGCCAACGTCGCCGAAACGGCGTTGCGCGGCGCAATCCTTCTCGATCTGCGCGGCAATGAACCGAATGCGGGGCTGTGGCTGTTTGCCAACAATGCCGATATCGGCAACGTTTTGCGCAAGCTCGATCTCGCCCGCAATATCGACGCCACGCTCGATCTGATGCAACTCTACCTCGCGACGCGTTCCACCCGGCTCGGCGACTTGATCGCGCGCGCTGACCTCACCGGGGATTTCGCCGGAGGCCGCGTCACGCTGCGCGATTCGAACTCCCGCGCCGTGGCGCGCATCGCGCTCGAGAGCGGACTGTTACGCGCCGCACCGGGCGACAAGGTACGCCTCAATCTCAAGGGTTCGATCGACGACATCCCGGTCGCGATCGGCGTGGAAACCGCCTCGGCCCAGGACCTGGTGAACCCGAAGCTGCCCGTGCCCTTCAAGCTCACTACCGAAGCAGCCGCAACCCGATTGGAACTCTCCGGCGCCATTGCACGGCCGCTGGGAAACCGGGAAATCGAACTTGCGCTCGAAGTGCGTGGAACGCGTTTCGATACGCTGAACAAGCTGGCGCGCGCCTCGCTGCCACCGTGGGGGCCATGGTCCGCGGTCGGAAAATTCCGCATGTCCGCGCGCGGATACGAAGTGGACGATCTGGTTCTCCAGGTCCGGGAAAGCGCGCTCAACGGCAAGGGCCGTTTCGAGAACAGTACGGGGCGCCCTCGCATTGAAATCGCACTGGCCGCACCGAACGTCCAGCTCGATGATTTCAGATTCGACGGCTGGTCGCCGTTCGAAAAGAAGCCCGCCGAGGAAAGCGACAAGACGCTTGGCGCGGATGAGATGCGCGCCAGGGCGGCCGAGGCAAGCCAGCAGGCGCAGGAGCTTCTCAGTCCCGCAATGCTGCGCCGGCAGGACGCCTATCTGACGGTGCAGGTGGACCAGGTACTGGCCGGCCAGGACAAGCTCGGCAGCGGCAGGCTGGTCGCGAAGCTGGAAAACGGCCGCGCCGACATCGGCCCGGTGGAACTTAACGTCCCCGGCGGCTCGGCCAAGCTGTCGCTAGGCTACGAACCCACCGAGCAGGACGTCAAGGTGGACACCCATATCGAAGTAAGCAAATTCGATTACGGCATTCTCGCGCGCCGCATCAAACCGGATGCCGACTTGCGCGGCACGTTCAGCCTGAACGTGGACGTAGACTCGCGTGCACGTTATCTGTCTGACATTCTCCGCCACGGCAGCGGACGCATCGACTTTGCCGTGTGGCCGCAGAACATGCAGTCGGGAATTTTCGACCTGTGGGCGGTCAACGTGCTGGTCGCGCTGGTACCCGTGGTGGATCCGGGCAAGGCCTCAAAGGTCAATTGCGCGATCGGTCGCTTCGAGCTCAACGACGGCAAGCTTGTGGAGCGGACCATACTGCTCGATACCGGGCGCATGCGCGTCACCGGCAAGGGCTCGGCGGACTTCGGCACCGAACAGCTGAACCTGCGCCTGCGCCCCCAGGCCAAGACGGCGCAGTTCCTGAGCCTTGCCACGCCGGTCCAGGTCAGTGGCACGTTCAAGAACTTCAAGGTCGGCGTCTCTGCCGGCGACATCGCCGAAACCGTCGGTCGGGTGGCCACTTCGATCATCTGGGTGCCGCTGCAGAAGCTTGCCGGCAAGAAGAT
>JBOIFZ010000416.1:0-8433 GCA_050741735.1 Burkholderiales bacterium | reverse complement strand
CGACGCGCCGGATTATCATGTGCTGCCGGTCGGCAATGCCGGCAACATCTCGGCGCACTGGATGGGATACAGCGAGGCGGTGGGCAAGAACACGGCGAGCTGCTCGCACTGCGGCGGCGATTGCAAGTACCTGGCCAAGCCCATCGCCACCAAACGGCCGATCATGGTCGGCTATCAGGCCGCTGGCGCCGCGCCGTTTCTTCGCGGCGCGATGGTGGATGAGCCCGAGACCATTGCCACCGCAATCCGCATCGGCCACCCGGTATCGTGGAAACTCGCATGGGCGGCAAAGAGCGAATCCGGCGGCTGGTTCAACGAATGCACCGACGAAGAGATCCTGCGGGCACAAAAACTCCTGGCTGTTACCGAGGGAATTTTCTGCGAGCCGGCCTCGGGGGCTTCAGTTGCCGGTGTGCTCAAGGACCTGGAACTCGGTGTGATCGGCGAAGGCACGACAATTGTCTGCACGCTGACCGGCCACGGACTGAAAGATCCCGACAGCGCGATTGCTCAGAGCACCAAGCCTGTCGTAGTGGATGCCACGCGTGCGGCGATAGAGCGCGTAATCGGCGAGAACCTTCCTAAATAGGGTTTTTCGGTTTTGTCGCCAATAGCCCGCGAGATTAACCAGGCGTAAAGCGCATCGACAGATCCACTGCGCGCACGTCCTTGGTCAGCGAGCCGATTGATATACGGTCCACGCCGGTCTCGGCGATGGCCCGCACGGTGTCGAGATTTACCCCACCCGAAGCCTCCAGCGCCGCAAGTCCGGCGGTCACCTTCACGGCTTCCCGCAGGCCCGCGAGATCGAAGTTGTCGAGCAGAATGAGCTTGGCGCCCGCTTCGATCGCCGCGTTCAACTGAGCGATCGATTCCACCTCGATCTGGATCGGGACATTCCCGGCAACCTGCCTGGCCTGCCGGAGCGCCGGGCCGATTCCCCCGGCTGCGGCGATGTGGTTTTCCTTGATCAGAATCCCGTCGTAGAGACCCATGCGGTGATTGCTGGCGCCGCCGCAGCGCACCGCGTACTTCAGCGCCTGGCGCAGCCCCGGGAGCGTCTTGCGGGTATCGAGAATGGTTGCTTTCGTTCCCGCGATCGCATCCACGAACGTCCGGGTGCGGGTGGCCACGCCGGACAGGGTTTGCAGGAAATTGAGTGCAGTGCGTTCACCGGTGAGCAGGCTGCGGGCTCGGCCGTCGATCTCGCACAGCACCTGATTCGGGGACACGCGGTCGACGTCTTGTGCGTGCCAGTTCACCCGCGTCTCAGGGTCGATCTGGCGAAACACTTCATCAAGCCACGCGCTACCGCACAGTACCGCTGTCTCTCGGATGACGACGCGCGCATGGGCAGCGCGGTCCTTGGGCACCAAGCTGGCGGTAACGTCGCCGCTGCCGATGTCTTCGGCCAACGCTCGCGCTACGTCGCTCCTGATCACCGGCGCCAAATCCATGGGATGCCCATAAACTGAAGGCGGCATTCTATTGTCGAGACCGTCACTTGAGCAGGGCGGGCAGGTCGGTGAGTTGGGACAGCACTGCAGCCGGCTGGAAGCCGAGCGCATCGGGTGCGGTTCCAGCGCGGTTGACCCAGAAGGTGTGGAATCCGAACGAAGCGGCGCCAGCCACATCCCAGAAGTTCGAGGACACGAAACCAATTGCGCCTGCGGGCACCTGCAATCTTTCCGCGGCGTAAGCGTAGACGCTCGGGTGGGGCTTGAAGATCCTCAACGCATCGACGCTGAGCACGGCGTCGAGCAGTTGGTCGAGCCTGGTGTGGCGAACTACGGCGTTCAGCATCGCCGGTGACCCATTGGAGAGAATGGCGAGTTTGCGTCCGTGGAGCCGGGTAAGCACGTCCATGACATCCGGGAAGGCCTTCAATACCAGGTAAGCGTCCATCAGGCGTCTGGCCTCGGCTTCGTTCAGTTCCAGCCGTAGCATGTTGCACGCGGTCGTCAGCGCGGCATGGGTGATCGCGGAAAAATCGGCGTAGCGGCCCATCAGGCTGCGCAGCCAGGTGTATTCGAGTTGTTTCCCGCGCCAGAGCTGGGAAAGCGACGTGCCCTTGCCCGGAAACAACGCTTCGCACTCGGTGATCACCGAGTGCACGTCGAACAAAGTCCCGTAGGCGTCGAAGACCAGCGCTTTCAGCGCGGGATGCGAATCCAATTGCCTGCTCCGCCGCGCACCGGATCGACCATCACCGCCTTCTTGCTTGCGGCATCACCCAGAATACGGGTGTAAGTCGAGGAGGCGGGGTCGAATAGTTGCCGAAAGATCATCTGGCGTCTTCCATTGACCGTTTGATGGTTGCCGCGCCGCGAATCTGGCCGAGGGCATAACCGGTGGCGCGGTCATGCGGATAGTCGGCTGCCAGCCTGGCCTTCACCGGGTCGGGAATGGAGTCCGTCGTCCCGTGGCAGGTCAGGCACAAGGGCTGCACCGGGATGGCCTTCATGTAACGGAAGAAACGGCCCTGCGGCTCGCTCACCACCTCGGAGCGCTCCAAGGTCTCGGGCTTGGCTCCGTGTGCAGCTTGCCGGTCGAACTCCGCCAGCACTTCTTGTTCCCAGGCATCAGGCTGGCCGAGCAGGGGGTTACGGGTCTTCAGGCTGACACGGGAGACGCGCCCCCCCGTCTTCCTGGATAGCTCCCCAACAAGTTCCGGAGCAATGTCCCGACAAACCGCGATGGCATTGTCCGGCCCACCGGCAGCCATTTCTTTTTTTAACACGGCGCCGAGCCGCTGAATCAGGTCGGACGCGGTGGCGCGCGCGGCGATGGTCAAGTCGTCGGCCATGGCCGGCGGCATCAGAACGTCCAGCAGCAGTATCGGGAGCAGTCGGAAGTTCTTCATATTCGCGAAGTCCTGGGAAGCAAATCTCAGCCAAATCTGCCAGTTTTACGGTCGGCCGGCAACCTTGAGCGGCCGGATGGTTCAATTCGGCCGAATCCAAACCGTTGAAATTGGTTGGTTACCGCCCAATTTAGGCGTCAATACCTGAAACCAGGGGACTGCAATGCGCTTTGACAAACTCACGACCCGATTCCAACAGGCGCTGGCCGATGCCCAGAGCATGGCGGTCGGCCAGGATAATCCATACATCGAGCCTCAGCATCTGTTGCTTGCGCTGATCGAGCAGGACGACGGCGGTACCGCGTCGCTGCTCGCCCGTGCCGGAGCCAATGTGCCGCCGCTAAAGGAAGCCCTCAAGGCCGGCATTGGCCGGCTACCCAAGGTGGAAGGTCACGGCGGGGAGATCAGCGTTTCGCGCGAACTGACCAGCCTGTTGAATCTTACCGACAAGGAAGCGCAGAAGCGCGGCGACCAGTTCATCGCCTCCGAGCTCTTTCTGTTGGCGCTGGCGGACGACAAGGGGGAAACCGGCAAGCTGCTGAAGAGCCACGGGGTCAATCGCAAGGCGCTCGTACAGGCCATAGACGCGGTGCGCGGCGGCGAGGGCGTGCAGAGCCAGGAGGCGGAAGGCCAGCGCGAAGCGCTGAAGAAATACACCCTTGACCTTACCGAGCGCGCCCGCATCGGCAAACTCGACCCGGTAATCGGCCGCGACGACGAGATCCGCAGGGTAATCCAGATTCTCCAGCGCCGGACCAAGAACAACCCGGTGTTGATCGGCGAGCCTGGAGTGGGAAAAACCGCGATCGTTGAGGGTCTCGCTCAGCGCATCATCAACGAAGAGGTGCCAGAGACGCTGAAGGGCAAGCGCGTACTGAGCCTCGACATGGCCGCACTTCTGGCCGGTACCAAGTACCGGGGAGAATTCGAGGAACGGCTCAAATCCGTGCTCAAGGAGATCTCACAGGAAGAAGGCCGCATCATCGTATTCATCGACGAACTCCACACGATGGTCGGCGCGGGCAAGGCGGAGGGCGCCATGGACGCGGGCAACATGCTCAAGCCAGCGCTGGCCCGCGGCGAACTGCATTGTGTCGGCGCGACTACGCTGGACGAATACCGCAAGTACGTCGAGAAGGACGCGGCACTCGAACGCCGCTTCCAGAAGGTGCTGGTCGAAGAGCCCAGCGTGGAAAGCACCATCGCCATCCTGCGGGGACTTCAGGAGAAGTACGAGTTGCATCACGGCGTGGAAATCACCGATCCGGCCATCGTTGCCGCGGCGGAGCTTTCGCATCGTTACATCACTGACCGCTTCCTCCCGGACAAGGCCATCGACCTGATCGACGAGGCGGCCGCACGCATCAAGATGGAAATCGACTCCAAGCCCGAGCAAATGGACAAGCTCGAGCGCCGGTTGATCCAGCTCAAGATCGAACGCGAGGCTGTAAAAAAGGAGAAGGACGAAGCCTCGCGCAAGCGCCTCGTGGCTCTCGAGGAGGAGATCAAGCGGCTGGAGAAGGAATACTCGGACCTGGAAGAAATTTGGAAAGCAGAAAAAGCCCAGGTTCAGGGTTCGCAGCACATCAAGGAAGAATTGGAGAAACTGAAGCTGGAAATGGAGGCCGCCAAACGCAAGGGCGACTGGCAGAAAGTTTCAGAGTTCCAGTACGGCAGGATCCCGCAGCTGGAATCGCAACTCAAGAAGGCGGAAACCTCGGCCGATCAGCCGAAATTCAAGCTGCTGCGCACCCGGGTCGGCGCCGAAGAAATCGCCGAAGTGGTTTCGCGCGCAACCGGGATACCGGTTGCCAAGATGATGCAGGGTGAACGCGAGAAGCTGTTGCACATGGAGGAGCGGCTGCATGCGCGCGTGGTTGGGCAGGACGAAGCGGTGCGCATGGTGTCGGACGCAATCCGGCGTTCCCGCGCCGGACTGGCAGACCCGAATCGGCCTTATGGTTCCTTCCTGTTCCTGGGGCCGACGGGCGTCGGCAAGACCGAACTGTGCAAGGTGCTGGCCGAGTTCCTGTTCGATTCGCAGGATCACCTGATCCGCATCGACATGTCCGAGTTCATGGAAAAGCACTCGGTGGCCCGCCTGATCGGCGCGCCGCCCGGCTATGTCGGCTACGAGGAGGGCGGTTATCTGACCGAGGCGGTACGCCGCAAGCCCTATTCGGTGATCCTGCTCGACGAGGTGGAAAAGGCGCACCCGGACGTGTTCAACGTCCTGTTGCAGGTGCTGGACGACGGTCGCATGACAGACGGTCAGGGCCGCACCGTGGATTTCAAGAACACGGTGATCGTCATGACTTCGAATCTCGGCAGCCAGATGATCCAGCAGATGGCAGGCGACGACTACCAGGTCATCAAACTGGCAGTGATGGCCGAGGTCAAGTCCTATTTCCGCCCGGAGTTCCTCAACCGTATTGACGAGGTAGTGGTGTTCCACGCGCTTGATGAGAAGCACATCAGATCGATCGCGAGGATCCAGCTCGCCCATCTGGAAAAGCGCCTGGCTGCGATGGATATGAAGCTGGAAGTGGACGATGCCGTGTTGTCCGAACTGGCCCACCTAGGCTTCGATCCGGTATTCGGTGCCCGTCCGTTGAAGCGCGCGATCCAGTCGACGATCGAGAATCCGCTGGCAAAGGAAATCCTCGAAGGGCGGTTCGCGCCCAAGGATGCAATTCGCGTTACTTCGGCGGGAGGCAAGATCCGCTTCGAAAAGGGAAAGTGATCGATCCAGGCGGCCGGCGCGAGCCGAATATTTGGTCAGCGGCTGGATAGAGCCGTGGTTTTGACTGATAATTCGTGCCTTGAAACGTGCCGGTCCTCTGCAAGTGTAAGCGGCGAGGTTGCGCCTTCGCATCGGGTTGCAGAGGATTCCGGCAGCGTTCCACCATACAAGAACATGACCGTTGAATCCCCCGCCGAGCCGCTTGCCTTATTCCGCGGCGAACCGGTACTCGAACTGCCAGGCGATCTCTACATTCCGCCGGACGCGCTGCGCGTTTTTCTCGAAACCTTCGAGGGCCCGCTTGACCTGCTGCTCTATCTGATCCGCAAGCACAACCTCGATGTGCTCGACATCCCCATGGCGAGCCTGACCCGCCAGTACATGGAGTATGTCGAAGTGATGCGGCAGAATCAGCTCGAACTGGCGGCCGAGTATCTGCTGATGGCTGCGCTGTTGATCGAGATCAAGTCGCGCATGCTGCTGCCGCGGCCGCCCCAGGTGAGCCCGGAGCAGGAAGATCCACGCGCAGAACTGGTGCGCCGGTTGCTGGAATACGAGCGCATGAAGCTCGCGGGCCAGCAGCTCAATGAGTTGCCGCAGGCCGGACGGGATTTCGCTCTGGTGCAGGTCTGGCTCGACCGGGAGGTCGAGCAAAGGCTGCCGGACGTCAATCCCGAGGACTTGCGCAACGCTTGGCTGGGGCTGATCGCGCGGGCGCGCGTGACGCGCCACCACAGAATCACCCGCGAGCAGCTGTCGGTCCGCGAGCATATGAGCCGCATTTTGCGTAGCCTGCAGCACTTGCGATTCGTCCGCTTCGAGGACCTTTTCGATGAAACGGCAGGCGTGCCTGTCCTGGTGGTCAGTTTTCTCGCCATACTCGAATTGGCGCGCGAGAGCCTTGTACAGGTCACCCAGCAGGGTGCGTTTTCACCTATTTACGTGAAGTTGAGTCATGGAATTGCCTCTGTCTGATCCAGCCCATATCAAGCGCGTGCTGGAAGCCGCGTTGTTGAGCAGCGCCGAACCCTTGCCGGTGGCCGATCTCAGAAAGATGTTCGACCAGGAAGTCGGTCCCGATGTCATTCGCCGCGTGCTGGAAGAACTGCGCACTGAATGGGCCGAGAAAGGCGCGGAACTCGTGAATGTGGCCAGTGGATGGCGTCTTCAGGTCCGGCCGGATTATCAAAAGTTCCTGGACCGGCTGAATCCCCAGAAACCGCCGAAGTACTCGAGGGCGGTGCTGGAGACGCTCGCCATCATCGCCTACCGGCAGCCAGTCACGCGCGGAGATATCGAGGAAATTCGGGGAGTTACGGTATCCAGCGGAATACTTAAGGCGCTTGAGGCGCGAGGCTGGATCGACGAGGTCGGTCACCGCGAAGTGCCCGGTCGGCCAGTGCTTTACGCCACCACGCGGACGTTTCTGGACGATCTGAACCTGCGCTCGCTGGATGAACTGCCGCCGCTGGAGGATCTCGGCTCTCTGGTCGAGACGGAACAACTGGCGGTGCAGGCGCAACAGTTCGGGGAATCTGCGGAAGGTGCAGCCGGCCCGGCTCAGAATGAGGAGGAGAAGTCCGCGGAGACACAAGCCAATTCGGCTTGAACTGTCGCCATCCGTCAGCGATCAACGCCGTTGCCGTTCCGGAGAACAACATGAAAGCCGTTCTTTTTGCCAATCCCAAAGGCGGATCCGGCAAGACCACACTTGCGACCAACCTCGCGGGGTCTCTGGCAGCACGCGGAGAGAAGGTCTATCTGTGGGACCTCGATCGCCAGCAGTCTTCGCTGAACTGGCTGACGATCCGTCCGGCAGACCGGCCGGTGATTCACAGGCTGGGCGCGCGAGATGACGACGAGCCTTCCATTCCGCGCGGCTCGAACTGGCTCATTCTGGACACCGCAGCCGGGCTGCATGGCAAGAACCTCAAGCATGCACTGAAACTCGCCCAGAAAGTGCTGGTTCCGGTGCAGCCATCGGTTTTCGACATGGCGGCAACGAGTACTTTCCTGCAAACCTTGATGGAAGAGAAGGCGATACGAAAGCACAAGACCTTTGTAGGCATCGTTGGCATGCGCGTGGATCCGAGGACAAAGGCTGCGGCGACTCTCGAGGCGTTTCTCGCCCAGTTCAAATTGCCTGTGTTGACCTATCTGCGCGACACGCAGGTCTATGTGAACGCGGCTTTCAACGGTCTCAGCGTGTTCGACTTGCCCGATTACTTGAGCGCGCGAGACCTCGAGCAGTGGCAGCCGTTGCTGGATTGGTTGGAAGAGGACTGAAAAAGCCGGCACCACGCGATCTGATCCTGCTCTTTGGTTGACGCGCATCTCGTTACGTTGCTATCATTCCGCTTCTTGGAACTCGATTTTTCGGGTTTCAATCCGGTCGCGGGGTGGAGCAGTCTGGCAGCTCGTCGGGCTCATAACCCGAAGGTCGTAGGTTCAAATCCTGCCCCCGCAACCAACCTGCTCTTTAAAAAATCAAACAGCCGATGCGTGTGGGTGCTTCGTGTGTTGGGGCGCTTTCGTGGGGTGGGTGGGTTATCGCCCGGTCTGAGGTCTGAGAGGGCTCAAGGACAAGCCGCCTTGCGAAGAAACTTTTGGTATATGAAGTGCTCACGCGTAAGTAATTTGTTTTTGTGAATTGCTTTGAGTGAGCAGCCGGCCCTTTCGGGGGTTGGTGGATGTAGAGATGGATTGAACTGAAGAGTTTGATCCTGGCTCAGATTGAACGCTGGCGGAATGCTTTACACATGCAAGTCGAGCGGCAGCGCGGGGGCAACCCTGGCGGCGAGCGGCGAACGGGTGAGTAATACATCGG
>JBOIFZ010000415.1:0-2528 GCA_050741735.1 Burkholderiales bacterium | reverse complement strand
AGAATGCGGTAGTTGAGAGGCTTGCCGGGGTGCGACAGCGGCAGGTTCAGTTCCTTGCAAATTACCGCATACACCGCGATCACCGTGGTGAGGTTCATCGGGCTGCCAAGAGAAAAACCGCAAATCGTATGCGGGCGAATCGCTGACCAGTTCCAGCGCTTGCCCTTTTGCCTCGCCTCCAGGAAATCCTGCTGATCGTAGTAGAACAGGGTCTGCGCCAACCGGGGATCCGTTTCTTTTGCCGGGGTCTTGAACGGCCCGAGATGGCTGCCGTACCACTTGGTGCCCTCCACCAGATTGATGTGTTCGAGATTCTTCGCAACCGGCTCGATCGCGTCCACCAGATTCGTAAGCATTCCGAGGTTGGTTGCCACCAATTCGGGCTGCGTGGGCCTGTCCAGGTACGCCGAGTAGAACACGTGCGTCAAGTCATTGAGGTGCGCGAACTTCGCCCTGCAATGCGCTGGATCGGTCAGGTCTGTGGCGATGTGCTCGTAGGCGCCGATGATGTCGGGCTTGCGCCGCGACACCGCCACAATGTCCCAGCCGCCGGTTTCGACCAGGTGTTTGAGCAGATAGCACCCGACGACTCCGGTAGCTCCCGTAACCAGTGCTTTTCTCGATGCCATGACCCGTTGATGGTGTCCGTTATACTCGCGGGTAGTTTTCCCCCGGAACAACACGCATTTTCACACAATGACCCGACATTTCGATCTTCTTACCATCGGCGGCGGCAGCGGCGGCGTCGCCGTTTCCAATCGCGCAGCAAGCTACGGCGCCAAGTGCGCTCTGATCGAGGCCGGACGACTCGGCGGCACCTGCGTCAACGTCGGCTGCGTGCCCAAAAAGATCATGTGGAGCGGCGCCAGCCTCGCGCACGCGATCGAGGATGCCGCGGACTACGGATTCTCCGTGGGGTCTGTGAAGTTCGACTGGGCGCATCTGAAACGCAACCGCGACCGGTACGTGCTGGACATGAAGGGCCATTACGAGCGCACGCTGACCAGAAACGGAGTGGAGATCGTGCGCGGTTTCGCCCGCTTCGTCGGACCCAAAACCGTCGAGGTGAACGGCGAAAAGCTGACCGCGGAGCACATCGTCATCGCAGTGGGCGGCCGGCCGATCATGCCGGACATCCCCGGATCGGAATTTGGCATCACCTCCGACGGATTCTTCGAGCTCGAGGCCCGGCCGAATAAAGTTGCGATCGTCGGCGCCGGCTACGTCTCGGTGGAATTCGCCGGGGTATTGCGGGCACTGGGCGCCGACGTGACCATGATTATGCGCCGCGATCATTTTCTGCACACCTTCGATGCGATGCTGCGCGAGAGCCTGATGGCGCAAATGAGAGCTGACGGAGTACGAATGGTAACGCGGGCGCGCGTAAACCGGATCGGGAAAGCCTCCGGCGCCATCCGAGTCGAATGCGACAACGGTCAGGCTGTGGAAGGCCTGGACACGCTGATCTGGGCGGTGGGTCGCCGCTCCAATGCCGACAAATTCGATCTCGACAAGACCGGAGTGAAGGTTAACGACGCCGGCGACATCATTACCGATGGGTATCAGACCACCAATGTCGCGGGCATCTATGCGATCGGAGACACTACCGGCCAGTTCGAGCTGACCCCGGTCGCCATCGCTGCCGGCAGGAGACTGGCGGACCGCGTGTTCGGCGGAATGACGGAGCGTAGGCTCGTTTACGAGAATATTCCAACAGTGCTGTTCACCCATCCGCCAATCGGCACCGTCGGGCTTACCGAGGAAGGCGCGACGCAGAAGTTCGGGGCCGCGGCGGTCAAGGTTTACGAGGCGGGCTTCACCCCGATGGTTCACGCCTTCACCCATCGCAAGGTGAAGTGCGCGATGAAACTGGTGGTCGCCGGCCCTGAGGAAAAGGTCGTCGGCCTGCACATCTTCGGGACCGGCGCCGACGAAATGCTGCAGGGCTTTGCGGTGGCGGTGCGGACGGGGACGACCAAGCGCGATCTGGACGATGCCGTCGCGATTCATCCCACGGTGGCGGAAGAACTGGTTACGCTGCGCGGCGCCCGAGCTGCGCGAGGCTAGAGGCGAGAGGCAAGAGGCAAGAGGCCAGAGGCGAGAGGAAAAGCGTGCTTTAGGTGTAGTAGTCGCAACTTGATCTGACGACCAGTGTCCGGTTTTGGCAAGCGCCACCGGCGGCTTTCTAGAAACGCGACCGTCGCTTCGCGACCCCGAGCCGACGTAGAGATTGTTCCGCTGAACTACCGCTTTTCGGCCGATGCCGCCGTTGGCTCTGAGTGACACAGATGGCCGATGTAGATTCGTCACCGGCCATTAGCCACGAATCTTGGTCGAACGGCAGCTTTCTGCCTGAGCGAACGCGAACCCCCGACCCGTTGCAGACGGACGAGTCTTCAACGGTCTGGCGGCAGGTATCAGGCGCGGAGCAGCCGCTTGGCGCGATCACTCAAGTCTCCGCACCGTTTGAATTGCTTTGGAATTATAGGGGTTCGCGAATGCGCGTTGGTGGCGAGAACGGTTGGTGG
>JBOIFZ010000414.1:0-7853 GCA_050741735.1 Burkholderiales bacterium | reverse complement strand
CTGACGCCGGCCATCGGCCGGCTAGCCTTTTACCCGCTTCGAGGGGAAGGACTCGTCGACGTTATCGCGGAAATAGCTGACGATCGACGGCGCGCTTATCAGCCGTCGGTGCACTTCGGGCGCGACCCCGGTGTACTGATTGATGCGCCCGTCGTTGAACTCCACCTCCAGCACACGGCTGCGCTCGTCGTACCCGACCGCCCGGATCGAGCTCGAGTTCACTTTGTTTCTTTCCATGGGTTCACTCCAACGACACGCCCATCCGGTGTCAAGCTTAGATGCCAGCCCTTTTTTTTGCCTAGAAAATATAGACCAGCAGCAGCAGCAGGCCGTAACCGCCCATCAGGATGTAAACGTCGAACTGGTTCAATATCTGCAGAACAGGGCCGGCGTAAGGTATGCCGCCAAGCGGCACGAAAAAACCGATCACTCCGACGATAAACAGCAGCAGGCAGATTAAGCCTGCGTTTTTGCTTGGTGCTTTCATCGCTTTTCCCCTTTCCGTTAGCGGCCGCCCAGCGACTTCGACAGACTGAAATCAAAGAGGCAGCCGATTCGATCCGCTGCCTCGTCCCATGAATTCCCCCACTGGTTCTTCGCTTCGTCCCGACGCTTCCCGGGTGCCCTTTCCGGGCCAACTCCCGCCGGGACATTTGTTTGATCTTTGAAGTGTTTAGCGTTTCACTTTCAGTAGGAATAATACCACCCTCTCGTCGCGCATCGGGACAAGAGGATTTGCGTTAGGAACTTACCCCGCCTCCCGTCTCTTGATCGGCGGTGGTTTGCTTAAAGCTCCAACTCGACCGCGCCCTTGCAGGCCCGGCTATTTGTACTACAAGTCCAAAGCTCGCGGCTCAGTGTCTGGTATCCATCGCGGATGCAGACTGCCCGCGAGCATCTGGGAAGCTTAGTTAGGCCGGTTACCCGCTACCGGAAACGGCCAGGCCGCCGGTGCAGAAACTGGCTTCGGCGCGGCCGGAGCTGCCATGGCAGCCGGCTTGGCCTTAGGCTTCTTCCTGCCCGCTTTCTTCTTCGCTTTCTTTTTCGCGGGCTTCTTCGCCTTCTTCCTCGCAGGCTTTCTGGCCTTCTTCGCCTTCTTTTTGGCAGGCTTCTTGGCCTTTTTCTTCGCCGCTCTCCTTTTCTTGCCCGAACGGCGCTTCGCCTTTTTGGCGGGCTTTTTCGCCATCTTCTTTGCCGGACGACGCTTCTTGGACTTCTTCTTGCCCGAGGACTTCTTCTTGGTGGACTTCTTTGCTGCTTTTCTTCTCTTCGCTGCCATTTCTAATCTCCTAATAAAAGTTAAACAAAGGGAACTACCAGCACTTCGAAGAATGGATCTTCTCGGTGCCAACTGCCAATGCCCGGCCGCGCGCCATATCGGCCGCATGACCGGTCATCGGGCAGTTCTGTTGGCCGCGGACGAAGACCTGCCGTGTCCGCGGCACGATTTGTGTGAGAGAGAGCGGCCGGAAAGGGGATAACTCCCACATCGGCCAATGGCCAGAATCGAAAAGGAAAGGAAACCTTGGACTGGGGGCTCATTGCTCCCAGCCTGGCGCGGTCTGCTCTTTGGAGAGGCACCGCGCGTTTCGTAATTGAATATTGAACTGCTTGTCCGGTTTACCCATTCAGCCCTAACAAGTGCACTGCCGGACCGTTGAATCGGCCGGCGGCAGCGCGGGTATCACAGAAAACGTTCCGGCCCATGCATCAATCCCAGTTCAGGGCCCCGCCCGTCTGATACTCGATCACACGGGTTTCAAAGAAGTTCTTTTCCTTCTTGAGATCGACCATCTCCGACATCCACGGAAACGGATTGGTGGCGCCCGGGAACAGCGGATCGAGGCCGATCTGTTGCGCGCGGCGGTTTGCCACGAAGCGCAGGTATTCCTTGAACATCGGCGCGTTCAGGCCCAGAACGCCGCGCGGCATGGTGTCCTCGGCGTAGCGGTACTCGAGTTCCACGCCCTTCTGGATCAGGTCGCGGATTTCGTCGCGAAACGCCGGGGTCCACAGCTGCGGGTTTTCCATCTTGATCTGGTTGATCAGGTCGATGCCGAAATTGCAGTGCATGGACTCATCGCGCAGAATGTACTGGTATTGTTCGGCGGCGCCCATCATCTTGTTCTGGCGCCCCAGCGCCAGGATCTGGGCAAAGCCGACGTAGAAGAACAACCCCTCCATGATGCATGCGAACACGATCAGGCTCTTCAGGAGCTGCTGGTCGGCCTCCGAGGTGCCGGTCTTGAATTCCGGGTCGGTCAACGTTTCGATGAACGGGATCAGGAACTCGTTCTTGTCCCGGATGCTGGAGACTTCGTGGTAAGCGTTGAAGATCTCGCCTTCGTCCAGCCCCAGGCTCTCGACGATGTACTGATAGGCGTGGGTGTGGATCGCTTCTTCAAAAGCCTGGCGCAGCAGGTACTGCCGGCACTCCGGGGCGGTGATGTGCCGGTAGGTGCCGAGCACGATGTTGTTGGCCGCCAGACTGTCGGCGGTCACAAAGAAACCGAGGTTGCGCTTGACCACCAGGCGCTCGTCCTCGGTCAGGCCGTTCGGATCCTTCCAGGTAGCGATGTCCCGGCTCATGCTGATTTCCTGGGGCATCCAGTGGTTGGCGCAGCCGGACAGATATTTGTCCCAGGCCCACTTGTACTTGAACGGGACGAGCTGGTTGACGTCGGCCTTGCCGTTGATGACGCGCTTGTCTTCAACGCGCACGCGACGGAACGCAACGTCCGCAGACGAATCGGATTCAGCAACGCGTGCCGGCGGAATATTGCTCGCCGGGATGTTGCCAACGACGGCCTGCAGGCCAGCGCCGCCGGTGCTCGGGATGTGATTCTCAAATTGCAGCATGCCTGTTTCCTTTATAAATGTTATCGGTGGAATGTCAAATACTTCTTTGATATTCGGTCGCGATGCGACCCCTTTTTCTTCCTTCGATCGCGATGAGAATGATATCGATCGGCTCATCGCTCAAAAAAATTTCGGCCTCTGAATTGCGCCTTCGCCGTCACCACGAACCGCGTAATTTCGTTGCGGCTGCGCAGCAACCAGAACGACAGGCGGCGGTGCGCGGCGAACCGAAGGCGGCAGACCGGCCTCATTGGCGGGCGTCGTCCGGATGTGGCTCCGGCTCACGCCGCACACTCGGGGTTGTGGCTCCCGCCGCCCTGCGGGCTTAACTTGCCAAGGCAAATTAGCGTCCACCGCAATCAAGAACGCCGGCCTGACCATTACTGGCAGGCCTCGCATTCTGGATTGTCAATTGAACAAAACTTGGCTTCCTCAAGCGCGGCCGCGGTCGCGGCCGAACCCGCGCCCATGACGCCGCCATCCGCGGGTACGGCGTTCAACTGGCCACCGCGGGCAGTGGATTTTTCCGCCGAGGTCGCACCCAGCGTGCGCAGGTAATAAGTGGTCTTGAGTCCCCGCTTCCAGGCCAGCGTATAGGTGTCGTCCAGCTTCTTGCCTGAATCGCCCGCCATATAGATATTGAGCGACTGCGCCTGGTCTATCCACTTCTGCCGGCGCGCGCCTGCCTCGACGATCCATGTCGAGTCCACTTCGAACGCGGTGGCGTAGAGGTTGCGGATCTCCTGCGGGACGCGGTCGATCTTGGCCAGGCTGCCGTCGAAATACTTGAGGTCGGCGATCATGACCTCGTCCCACGCGTTGAGCTTCTTCAAGTCCCGGACCAGGTACTCGTTGGTGACCGTAAACTCGCCGGAGAGGTTCGACTTCACGTACAGGTTTTGGTAGGTCGGCTCGATCGAGGCCGACACGCCGACGATATTGGCGATGGTTGCGGTCGGCGCGATCGCCAGGCAGTTGGAATTACGCATGCCGAACTGCTTGATGCGCGCGCGCAGCGGCTCCCAGTTCATGCTCGAAGACGTGTCCACCTCGACGTAGCCGCCGCGCTCCTCGGCCAGCAGCTTGAGCGAATCCTGCGGCAGGATGCCCCCGGACCACAGCGATCCTTCATAAGTGGAGTAGCGGCCGCGCTCCTCGGCCAACTCGGTCGAGGCCCAATACGCGTAGTAAGCCACCGCCTCCATCGAACGGTCGGCGAAGTCCAACGCCTCCTTGGAAGCGTAAGGCACGCGCATTTCGAGCAGGCAGTCCTGAAAACCCATGATGCCCAGGCCGACCGGGCGATGCTTGAAGTTGGCGTTACGCGCCTTGTTGACCGCGTAGTAGTTGACGTCGATAACGTTGTCGAGCATGCGCATCGCGGTGGACACCGTCTGCTTGAGCTTGTCATGATCGAGTTTGCCGTCTTTCATGTGTGCGACCAGGTTGATCGAACCCAGGTTGCAGACCGCGATCTCGCTGTCCGAAGTGTTGAGCGTGATCTCGGTGCAGAGGTTGGAGCTGTGCACCACACCGACGTGGCTTTGCGGGCTGCGGATGTTGCAGGGGTCCTTGAAGGTGATCCACGGATGCCCAGTCTCGAACAGCATGGTCAGCATCTTGCGCCACAGCGTCAAAGCAGGGATGCGCTTGAAGAGCTTGAGTTCGCCCGTCTGGGTCTTGCGCTCGTATTCGGTATAGGCCTTTTCGAACTCCCTGCCGACCTTGTCGTGCAGGTCGGGCACGTCTGCGGGGGAAAACAGGGTCCACGCGCCGGCTTCCATGACCCGCTTCATGAACAGGTCCGGAATCCAGTTGGCGGTGTTCATGTCGTGGGTGCGGCGGCGATCATCCCCGGTGTTCTTGCGCAGCTCGAGGAACTCCTCGATGTCGAGGTGCCAGTTCTCCAGGTAGGAGCAAACCGCCCCTTTGCGCTTGCCGCCGTTGTGGGCCAAGCCGCTGGAGGTCATGTACGACTCGTCGGCATCGACCGCCAAGTCCATCACGAACGGCTTGACCGGGGCGGATTCGACCTTGCAAACGCGTGAGAACACGCAGCCTTCGTGCTCAATCCAGTTGCGCTTCGCGATCGGTTTGCACCCTACTAGAGCGGCCACTTCCGGCACCGCGGGGATGCGAAGATCGTAGACGCTCGTCGTACCGTCGAACCGAACCCGCGACCCGTCCGATCGGCGCGCGGTATGGGCGTTCTGGCGCTCCCTGTGCTGCCCGGCGGTCGGGACACCAAGGCGAAGAAGCTGGTAACGCAGTCCGTCGATCAGTGGACGAGACGTGTTGGTGAAGTAGATCTCGTTGCCTCGCGATATCCCCCCGTCTGTAACCAACAGGCCTTGCACCAGGGCAAGGGTCTGTGACCGGGGCAAGTGCGAGAATCGGCGAGCGATTCGCTTGCGCCCCTGCTCGTCGTAAAGCTCGTCATGAGAAAACGGCAGGGCGGGTTCGCCCGCGCCCAGGATGCGGCCGGTAGTGCCATCGCGCACCGCGCCGCGGCCCGACGCCCAACGGACCTGGAGGTAGGTCTCGCCCCGCCCCGTTTCCCAGAAGTGAATGCCCCGCGCCGACAAGTAGGCCCGTACGAACTGCAGGTGCTCGTCGCTGCGCGGGTTGCCCGAAACGCCCCACTCGCTGCCCTGCTTGGACAGATGGCCGTCCCCCAGCAGGATTCCATAGAGGCGGGCGTCGTCCTCGGTGAATCCAGCGACCGGTACCACTTCGGTCGGAATGACCTGGGCGACGTAGTCCCCGGTCTGCAGGACCCCCGCGTCGGCCCATCCGGCCTTGACCTTGCCCTTGGCGATCCAGTCCCGCGTGCGGTGGTTCGCCTGCTCCAAGGGAATGCCGCGGATGGCGTAGAACGGATGACCAGCGGTGACGCAAAGCGGTTCGACGGCATGCTTCACGTGCACTGCCACCATCGGATCGCGCTGGTTGTAAACGAAGGTCTTCGTGACCTCGCGGTAGGTCCCGCTCTTGCCGAGGACCAGATCCCCTACGTGCACGTCGCGGATCGCCTTCGCTCCGTTCGCCGTGTAGACCGGTGTCTCGGGCGCGAAGCATTGGTTTACCGCGACCGCGGTGTCGTTTACCACCTTTAGGAAAGGCACCACCCCCTGCGACTTGCCGTTGGTTCCCTTGATATGGGAGCCCAGCGCCCGAACCGGAGTCCAGTCGTTGCCCAGGCCGCCGGCAAACTTCGAAAGCAGCGCGTTTTCCTTGATGGCGTCGTATATGCCTTCCAGGTCGTCCGATACCGTGGTCAGGTAGCAGCTGGAAAGCTGCGAGCGCTGCGAGCCGGAGTTGAACAGCGTAGGCGTCGAGGACATGAAGTCGAACCTCGACAGCACGTTGTAGAACTCGATGGCGCGGGCCTCGCGCTCGACCTCGTTGATAGCAAGACCCATCGCCACGCGCATAAAAAAGGCCTGGGGAAGCTCAATGCGTTGATCGTGCACGTGCAGGAAGTAGCGGTCATAGAGCGTTTGCAGGCCCAAGTAACCAAATTTGAAATCGCGGTTGGCGTCCAGCGCCGCGCCCAGCGAGCGCAGGTCGAAACGGCCAAGCCGCTCATCCAGCAATCCGGCGTCGATCCCCCGTTTGATGAACCCGGGGAAGTATTCGGCGTAGCGGGAATGCATTTGCGACTGGGTGACTTCCTCGCCAAGGACCTCGTAGCGGACACTATTAAGTAAGAGGCGCGCGGTGACATAGCCGTATGCCGGGTCCTTCTCGATCAGCGAACGGGCCGCAAGGATGGCGCACTTCCGCACCTCGTCCATCGGCACGCCGTCGTACAGGTCCTTGAGCGTCATCTGCAGGATCACGGCGGGATCCACGGCGCGGCCGAGGCCTTCGCAGGAATCCTTGATCAGGCCGGTCAGCCGCTCCATGTCCAGCGGGCGTGTCTGGCCGTGCTCGATGACTCTGATGGCGTGCGCGGTTGCCGCCGCCTGCGTCTCGCGATTCCTGGCGCGCTCGCGCGCCCGTTCCTCGCGATACAACACATAGGCGCGGGCCACTTCGTGTTCGCCCGATCGCATCAGGGAAAGTTCGACCTGGTCCTGGATATCTTCGATGTGAAAGGTGCCGCCGTTGGGCTGGCGGCGTAACAGCGCGTTTACCACGGTCTGGGCAAGCGTTTCGACCAGCTCGCGAACGCGCGCCGAAGCAGCGCCCTGGCCGCCGTTGACGGCCAGGAAAGCCTTGGTCACGGCAACCGAGATCTTGCCGGGCTCGAAGCCGACGACGGCGCCGTTGCGGCGGATGACTTTGTACTGGGCGTAACGCTGCGGATCCCGGTCGGACGCGCCATCTTCCGTGGAGTAATTGCTTACCGGAGTGGCCGCGGTCAGGTTGGTGGCAAGTTGCATTTCTTCTCCCTCGAATATTTTTGTCGCCTGGAAGCAACAACCGGATATGCGTTTGTTTGAAACCGCCGTTCGTCTGATACCACTATATGTTGTGCCTCGGCCATACCAACATGACTAATTCTAGTAGTACCACATCCCCTGTCAAGAATTTTTTACATTTGAAAAACAAAATGCCCGGTTGCGCAGTTGAATTGCGCGCGAAGTGACGAAACGCGGCAGCAATGTCAAACCCGGTTAACCGCAGAGGCGCAAAGGCGCCGAGGAAACGCAGAGAAACCCAAACGAAGCATGTCAAAAAACGGGAGGATTCCGATTTGCCTCACCCAGTCGATATATCGCGGTGGCGCGACTATCCATCTCATTTGCCTTTTCACCCCAAGTTGTTTTGCTTTCCTTTGCGTTCCCTCTGCGCCTTTGCGGTGAGGTCTTGGAACTTACTCGCCGATCAGGCGCCGGAAGCGAGCCCAGTCGAAATGTGGTCCGGGATCGGTCTTGCGACCGGGTGGGGAGGCGATGTCGGAATGCCCGACGCAGTCCTGGATCGGGTATGCGCGCTTGAGCGCCCGGATCAGGACCGCCAGCACCGCGTACTGGGTATCGGCGAAC
>JBOIFZ010000413.1:0-1830 GCA_050741735.1 Burkholderiales bacterium | reverse complement strand
TTGACCTGCATCTCCGTGTCCGAACTGGTGATGAACCCGCCGATCTGGATGGACCCTTTCTCCCACGGCAGGCTGGCGTTCTGCGCCCGGACGGTGCCGGCCAGACACTGCCAGCAGACCAAACGCGATCAGGACCTTAGAAAGACTCGTCATGGCTGTCTCCTGATGTATTTTCTGAGTTTTCGCGCCGCCCGAACCCCCGGCACCATCTCGGGCGACCTCCGGCGTGCAATGCGATCCTGACTACTTCACCACGGCCGCCTTCTCGTTTCCTTCCCTCGTCACGGTCCTTCTGCGTCACTCTTTGATCATCTTCATCGCCAGGCTCTCGGTGTAGCGCACCACGACGATGTCCCCGGGCTGGATCTCGCCGAATCGCTCTACCCTTTCGTCTACGGCGACCTTCACGCGATTGCCCTCAGGCCCGGTGAGCACGACCGTCCGGGCCGAATAATCGATCTCCTCCACGCGTGCCTGGATCTGCCTGACGTTCACGATGACACCGCCCGGCGTGGCCCCCTTTTCAGCGAGCTGCATCGCTGAGCCCTCGCTGGCGTCCGGCTCTCTGCCCGTGGGACTGATGTACACGGCTACGGACTACAGATAGCGGACACGGAACTTCGCCCCCACATGCACCTGATCGAGGTTCTGGGCTTCGTGGGGGACCACGATCGTCTCGAGCCCGCCGCTGGGCGTCTCGATGGTCACGGTGCGAGCCAGGTGATTCACCTCGCGCACCACCACAACCGTCTCCACCGCCTCGGCCAGGACCGCGCCGGGCTTGTCGGCCTGGACGGACGCAGCCGCCGGTAGTGTCAGAACCGCAGCTAGCAGGACCGCAACAAACTCGCATCTTAGTTTCATTTTTCCTCTCCTGTTGTGATGCTTGCAGCTTTGGTAACGTGCGAGCGCGTCCGCAAATGCAGGCAAGACGAACTTGCAGTTGGCGGCACACCGTCCCTTCATCTGGGCAGTGTATCCCCCGCCGGGAAAGGCGCAGTCCGTGGGTTATAGTCCTTCGTGTCGGCGCGATCTAATTACTCTCGCTGCGTGCTCCGAATCAGCATTGGAGCTAGGCTATTTTGATCGAAGCGGCCTGCGTCGCACTGGAAGAAATTGTGTCAGGAAACTTCTTGATATTGGCGATAATTTAACTTTGCGATAGAGGCAGCGTACTGCTTTCCAATCATCATCGGGAACAAAACAGAAACCCGTATTGTTTTCGATTTCAATCCTGTTCATCCCGTTAATCCTGTCCACTTTGATGAGAATTTCATCAGAACTCATAGAACGCGCTGACTGAAATCATCTCGACATTGTCCAGTTCGTCAATATCGATTTTTTCGTATTCGGCACGCACGCCGATGCCGAACAGGCTGAACCTTGCGCCGACCCCGTACACCGGCGCGGAGCCGTCGAAACTGGTCTTGGTGCCGCCGCTGGTCTTGTCCAGGTTGTATTGCATGCTGCCGAGGCGAGCGAACAGTTCCACCGGGCCGAGGCCTAATCCGGCCAGTGCGGCATAGTCGATCCCGTCGACCTTGTACTCGGCCGCCGAGGTGCTCGGCTTGCCGAGGTCGCGGAAACCCACTTCACCGGAGAGGCTTACGATCGGCAGCCAATCGAAGCGGTAGCCGCCGAAAATCTTGAATGCGCTGTCGGACTCGTTGAACGCCGTCCCGGCGGGGTTGCTTGCGCTGTCCTCGATGGTGGCGGAGCCGACACCGCCGCCTATGTAGATACCGCCGGCGAAAGCAGGGGTGGTGACGATAATGAAGAGGGCTGTTGCGACTGCGAGGATATTTGTGTGGCGCATGATGATCTCCTGGT
>JBOIFZ010000412.1:0-3734 GCA_050741735.1 Burkholderiales bacterium | reverse complement strand
GTTTTCCAATGTTTATGCAGTGCGGTAAAAAAAGTTGACAGGGCGCCGGACGGCCCTTAATATTCATCTGGTGCAACGCAGCAATAAGGATTCTATCGAATTGCGGATGTTACACTTTGCAGCTATTTAACAGAACGTTAAGTGATGATTGCGGTGGACGATAGAATTTCCGCACTGAACAAGAAGCACGTCGAGACTACGCTTCAAGCGGCGCAGATCGTGTTCGAAAGCATCGAGAAGCTGCGCCGGCTCAACATCGAAGCGACGAAATTGCTGTTTCAGGAGGGTGTCGCAAGCGCCAGGGCGTTGGCTTCCTGACGGAAATCGAACAGTTGAACGAGTGGCGGGACACCCAGGCGCGGGCCGGAGCCGAAAAGGTTGTGGGGTACTCGCGCAACGTGTACGAGATCGCTTTCAAGGCGCAGGCCGATATTGGCGAACTACTGGAACGGAGCTTGCTTGTGTTAGGTCAGGAAGTACGGGAATGGGTTGAGGTGGTGTTGAAATCCTCCCCGGTTGGCCAGTCGGAAGCCGCGGCTTCTGCTGCAAAGGCGGCAATGGCCAACGCCCAGGTAGTGATCGAAGGATTTTCAAAGGCCGCGAAGCAGGCGGCCGGATACGCGGATGCTAGCGTCAGGGCGGCCGCGGTGGCGACGGCGGAAGCCGTGAAGGGCGCCGCGAAGTAACGGATACATGGCTCCTCCCCCTTTATCTAAAGGTTTTCCTTTGGTAAAGGTTCACCCCGGTGGTTAACTCCACCGGGGTTTTTTTTGCCCATTCCTGGTGCGTAAAAATGGCAGAAAGTTGACGCAACGCGGCACAATGGGGGTGCCCAAAGGACGGTGAAGTCATACCGAAAATGCCCAAAATAACCTGTTCAAACGAATGGTTATGAGGCACTTTGAATCCAATAAGTGAATAGGCCCGCGGCCAAACATGGGGAGAAACGATCCGTCCTGCCGATGTTCCGGTCTTACCAGCCACCCTTCACCCTTCACCCTTCACCGCCTTTAATACATGTGTTGTCCGCCGTTGATCGAAATGTTGGCGCCGGTGACGAAGGCGGCCTCATCCGACGCCAGGTAGATGATCAGGCCAGCCACTTCCTCCGGTTTTCCCAGTCGGCCTAACGGAATCTGCGGCAGGATTTTCGAGTCGAGGATCTCTTGCGGAATCGCAGTCACCATTTTGGTGCCGATATAGCCCGGCGAGATGGTGTTCACGGTCACGCCCTTTTTTGCGACTTCGTAGGACAGTGCCTTGGTGAAGCCGTGCATGCCGGCCTTCGCCGCCGAGTAATTGGTCTGACCGAATGCGCCTTTTTGGCCGTTCACCGATGACACGTTGATCACGCGTCCCCAGTTGCGCTCGACCATGCCGTCGAGCACCTGTTTGGTCATGTTGAAGACGCTGTCCAGGTTGGTGTGGGTCACCGCATCCCAGTCGGCCTTGGTCATCCTCTTGAAGGTCATGTCGCGGGTAATGCCGGCATTGTTGACCAACACATCCACCGGGCCCACCTCGGCCTCGATGCGCCTGACGCAGGCGGCACAGGAGTCGAAGTCTGTGACATCCGCCGGATACGCCTGAAAGCTATACCCGCGGTTCTTCATTCCCGCGAGCCATTCCTTGGCAGTCTTATTGGCGGGCGAGTAGGTGGTGACGACGGTGTAACCCTGGTCCGCCATCTTGGTGCAGATGGACTCGCCGAGTCCGCCCATGCCCCCGGTCACCAGGACGTTTCGTTTTGCCATGGCCGCTTTCTCCCCATTTTTTTAGTTGAACTCCGCCGGTGGGTGCGTGCCCTCAACGGAGCTTTTCCTTCACGTACCACCCGGGTGCCGGCTCGACCACGGGAAATCGCGTGTTCCCCAATGCAGAGGGTGCAGGCCGTTTATTGCCGGACTTCTCGCGCAGCCAGTTCGACCAGTGCGGCCACCAACTTCCGGCTTGTTGCGCTGCACCTGCAAACCAGGCGTCCGCGTCCGGCGCCGCTGCGGTATTGGTCCAATAGTGGCGGCGCTTCTTCGCTGCCGGGTTGACGATGCCTGCCACGTGTCCGCTCGCGCCTAGCACAAACTCGGTGCGTCCACCCAGCAATGCCGCGCTCAGATGCGCGGTCTTCCAGGGAACGATGTGGTCTTCGCGCGTGGCCAGCACGAAGGTCGGTACTCCGATTCTGCCCAGGTCCACAGGCACGCCGCACGACTCGAGTTTACCGGGAACGCTCAGATTATTCTCCAGGTACATGTTGCGCAGGTAATACGTGTAGAGACGGCCCGGCAGATTGGCTCCGTCGGCGTTCCAGTAGAGCAGGTCAAAAGGTTTCGGTTCCTTGCCCTTCAGATAGTTGTTGATCACGAAATGCCACACCAGGTCGTTCGCGCGCAGCGTCGCAAAGGTCGCGGCGAGCCGGCTTCCGGGCATCAAGCCGCTGTTGCGATATTCCTGCTCGGCGCGCTCGACGAATTCCCGGTCCACGAAGACGCTGATGTCGCCGGTCTCGGAAAAATCCAGCATCGATGCGAGCAATGTGAGCGAGGCAACGGAGGCATCGTTCTTCTGCGCCTTGACTGCGAGCGCGGTCGCAAGCAGCGTGCCGCCGACGCAGAAACCCAGCGTGTTGACCTGTTCGGCGCCGGTGATCGCGCGCACCGCATCGAACGGGGTCATTACCCCCTCGCGGACGTAGTCGTCCCAGGTGAGATGTCCGAGTTCCGGCGGGATGTTGCGCCAGGATACGATAAAAGTCATGAAGCCCTGCTCGACGCAGTAGCGCACGAACGAATTCTCCGGCTGCAGGTCGAGGATGTAGTACTTGTTGATGAACGGCGGCACGATGAGCAGCGGCCGTTCGAAAACCTGGTCGGTGGACGGTGCGTACTGGATCAGCTGCATCACCTCGTTCTCCAACACCACCGCGCCGGGTGTGACCGCGAGATTGCGGCCGACTTCGAAGGCACTTTCGTCGGTCATCGAAATGTGGCCGCGCGCGAGGTCTGCGGCGAGCAGCTTCATCCCCTGCGTCAGGCTTTCGCCCCGGCTCTCGCTGGCGAGCTTGATGACTTCAGGATTGGTCGTGGCGAAATTGGTGGGCGCGATCGCGTCCGCGAACTGGCGCAGCACGAATTGCAGCCGCCGCTTGGCGTGACCGTCGAGTTCCGCCAGTTCACCCAGGTCGTCGAGGAAACGCGCGTTCAGAAGGTAGGCCTGCCGCAGGTAGCGGAAGAACGGCAACTCGCTCCATTCCGGCGCATCGAAGCGGTGATCGCCGGCGCCGGCAGCATCCTTTGCGGTGTCGTTGCCGCCGCCGAGCAGGCTGCCCCAGAGCGCCAGGTGCTCGCGATAGAGGCGTTCCTGGAGCGAGCGCAGCTTCTCGCGCTGCGCATCCGAACCGAATGCCAGCATGCGCATCAGTTCGGCGAACTCGAGGCGGCCGGGAGAGGGAAGCTGGCGCAGGAAATCTTCGACCAGGGCCTGATTGGCTTTGGCGAGTTCCTGATAGGCGCCAGGCGGGGATTCTGCAGGTGAGCTCATGCTCCGGTGGACGCCGGAAGAATCGAGGTCACAACACGGTTGGGAATCTTGTCCGCACCCCCGGTCAAGTCAAGCTGCAGAAATCGCCGCGTGGACATAGCGTGCTCCTAGCCATGACCCCTTGAGAGGAAGCCCACCAGCGCGATCGAGCCGATGCCCAGCGAAATAAGCGACACCTGCTCGAGCGTGGCGCGCAG
>JBOIFZ010000411.1:0-1874 GCA_050741735.1 Burkholderiales bacterium | reverse complement strand
GCGCTGCTGCGCAAGCTGACATCGCCCATGCGGGTCGGAACCTGACCGGCGCGACGCGGTCCCTGCAGCCCGGACTTCGGCACGTCCTCAACGAATCAGGTCGCGGTAGGCGTGCCAGGTCGCGTGCCCAAGCACCGGCAGCACGATCACCAGGCCGAACAGGAACGTGGCGAAACCGATCGCGGTAAACCCTGCGATCACGGCCGCCCATACAGTCATTGCCGACAGGTTGGCGGCGACGGCCTTGATGCTGGTCAGGATCGCAGTCCGGGTGTTGGTGGCACGGTCAAAGATCATCGGCGCGGAGACCGCGGAGACGAAGAACGCAATCACCGCAAATATTGCGCCGGTAACCAAATAGATGGCCAGGAACTCGTAATAGTCCCAGTCCACGATGGTCGCGTAGAAAGTATCGCGAACCGACGGCAGCGTGCCGCCCAAGGCTTGCACGAACAGCAACCTCGATATCAGCACCCATGCGATCGCCAGGATTGCGAGCAGCAGTCCCAGGCGTGCAAGCGACCTCCCGTTTTTCAGCGCGCCGTCGAGCGACGCGTCGAAGGTGGCGCGCTGGCCGGAGGCGCGCAGCCGCGACAGCTCGTAAAATCCGGCGCCGAATACCGGCCCCACCAGCAGGAAGCCGGACACCGCTGCGGCAAACAGATCGATCTGCGTGCTGCACATCAGAAGGATCAGCCATCCCAGCGCGACCAGAATCAATCCGTGGGCGACGCTGGGCCCGGGGTTGGTCGTGAAATCCTTCCATCCGCGCGCCAGCCATTGCAGGGGTTGCAGCGTTCCGACGCGGGCCACTGGTGGCAAACCCGGAGAGTGAGCAAATGCATCCATCGGCTTGTCCATGATGCGCTCCTCCTTAGGGTGAGGCTGCGATGTCTGCTGCGAGGTCGCCCGCGGTCAGACCCCGGGCCGGTAGCGCCGGGCTGCCGCGCTGGCACAACAGTTTCCTCCATTTTCGTCGGTGGCGGATGCCCGCTGCGCCGCATCGGGAGCAAATGGCCGACAGCATTGGCCTGTTCCTCGTAGTATCAGTCGTTGCGTGGCACTCGATTTCCCCGCTCGTGACCGCGGAGAAAACTGCATTGGTTACGCCGTTCAAGCACATCGCGTAGTGTCATGCGATTTTTGCAGGGAACCGCCCCTTGTCCCGAACATCCCGGCTCTTCCTGACCGGAAAGCGGGCGTCCGGAACGGCTCGATTCTTGCGTTAAAAAACCCTAATGGCACTGCATGGTGCGAAGATGTGATGCAATGAGCCAACCACCAGTCCCGGAAAATATTGCGTAAACTCCTTTACATGCGACGTAGCGTGCGCCGTGTTCCACTGCTGTCCGACTGGTGGAACGATGCGCGCTTTTTCTGGCACACCGGAAGCAAGGCGCCGTGGATCGCCGCTCTGATTGTCGGAGTGGCCATCACGACATTCAGTGCACTCATTTATTGGCTCGAGTCGAACAGCTCGGAGAAGCGCGAACTGACGTGTCTTGCGCTGAACGTTTACTACGAAGCCCGGGGAGAGCCGCTTGCGGGGAAATACGCGGTGGCGGAAGTCACGATGAACCGCGTGGTCTCGCACCGTTACCCGGAAACGGTCTGCGAAGTCGTCTACGAGAAAAGATGGGACCGGCTGCGCAAGCGTTACGTGGGCGCGTTCTCATGGACGGAGTTCGACGTCGTTCCGCACCCGGAAGGCGAGCAGTGGCATCAGGCCGGGGAAGTTGCCGAAGCCGTCTACTTCGGCCGGCAGGCGCCGCAGCTGAACGGCGCCCTGCATTATCACGCGACTTACGTCAGACCGAGTTGGTCGCGAGGACGGCAACCCGTCGCACGCATCGGCGGGCATGTTTTCTACAAGT
>JBOIFZ010000410.1:0-3980 GCA_050741735.1 Burkholderiales bacterium | reverse complement strand
GCTGATCCCACTCGGATTGACACCCCGCCAGCGCCGCCGCCACGTCCTGTATCAACACCCCAGGTAGGCTGGAAAGCTTCGCTGCCGTTGCCTTGAATCGATCGCCGTACCTCGACACCTTGCGAGGACCTGCTCTTGCCATACAACACCTCCGAGCTGTTAGCCCAAGGTGTCAACTATTTCGGGGGAACTTTGGCGTCGGCTCGAAGCGCGGGTTAGGTCGTCTCAATCCTTATTCTCGGCCGGTCAAGCTTTGCGCGCTTGAAAATGTGTCCAGAGGACGCCGAAAAGTGCCACCAGTGTTCCGAGCGCTACGCTGAAGACGAAAAGCAACCCGAAGCCGATCGGATTCGGGTTCGGGTCGGGCCACAGCCCAAGCTCCGCGGCGATGCCGACGACAAGCAGCGGCAGCGAGCCGATGACGGCGATCGCAAGCCCACCCTTGACGCACCACGATTGCCAGTAAATCTTCCGCTGGTCCCCGCTCAATAGAATCCAGGCCACGATCGCGAGCGGCGTGAGCGTGATCGCCAACAGCAGCACGATCGGCAGGCGCCAAGGGGAGGCTGGTCGTGGTTCCTTCATGCGGGCCCTATTTCGTCGTCGAAAGCGGGTTAGACAGGAGCTTTTGTTGACAGAGCCGCAGCATCGAACTTCCTTGCGGTGTCCACAAATCGGTCAAACGTTAGAAGTTCTCGGCCCTTGACATACTAGAGAGTCTCGACGCTCCTGGTCGTCCTGTGATAAGTGTGCGCGGAGTGTCTTCGAGTTGCTTCAGCGTCTGTTCGATCCAGGCCTTGCCTTCGGCGATGGTCTTGCGCGTACCGCCGGTGCCCTGGATTTCGATCAGTTTCACCGGGCGGCCGGACTTGCGGATGGTTTCCTGCAGCTTGCCCTTGTTGAAGCCTTCGCAGCCCAGCGACACCAGCAGCGCGGCGCCAACGTTCGGGTGGGTGCAAAGGCGCTCCATCATCTTGTGCGAATACACGTTTGGAAAGCAGCCCGGAAAGCCGATCAGGTGCACGCCTTGCTCGCGATAGGGGAACACGATCTCGCGCGAGACGTGGTGCGCGCATTCGACCAGGTAGGCCACCGCGATGGTGTTGCGGATTCCCTTGCGGCCGTCCGGGCGGAGATAGGCGTTGATCATGATCAGTGCGCCTCCTTGAAGAATTCGTGGCCCTCGTCGAGGGTGTAAGTGGGGATGTAATCGCTGGTAACGTTGTGGATGTGCATGTAATCGCCGGGTGCGATGTCCTGGGTTGCCACACCGATCGGCGCGCCGTACTTCACCAGCTTGTCGCCCTTTCTGACCGGCTTGAACGCGAATTTGTGGCCGGTCAAGATCTTTTCCTTCAGGGTGACGCGCTCGTCGAGGACGGCCACCGTGGCGCCGGCCGGAAGGTCCGATTTGGCGATCGCCACGTTGTCCCCAGGCGCCAGCACCATCACCCGCGGATCAGTATTCGGATCTTTCCCCTCACTCCTCACGCCTCACCCCTCACGCTTTTCCGATTTTGCTGATCCGTCGTTTTACGTCCTTGCGTTTCAGCACCGAAGCCTGCAGCTTGGTCCCCAGCCCCGGCCCCTTGGGCGCGGTGATGTAGCCGTCCTTCACCGGCGGCAACTGGGTGACCAGATTGCCGTACCAGTCATAATAGAACGCCCGCACCATCTCCTGTACCAGCGTATTCGGGCAGTTCAGCGACAGGTGCACCGAAGCGGTAAGCAGGATCGGCCCGGTGCAGTCGTGCGGAGCGACCGGCAACGCGTAGGCTTCCGCCATGGTCGCGATTTTCTTCGACTCGGACAATCCTCCGGTCCAGCCCACGTCCAGCATGCATACCGAAACCGCCTGCTTGTCGAACAACTCGCGGAAGCCCCAGCGCGTGCCCAGCGTTTCCGAGGCGGTGACCCAGACGTTGGTGCGGTGCGCGTAATCGGCGAGCGCATCCAGGTTGTTCATCTTGATCGGGTCCTCGTACCAGAACGGATCGAACTGCTCGAGCGCTTCGGCGATGCGGATCGCAGCCGGCAGTTGCCACATCGAATGGAACTCGACGTGGATGTCCATCTTGTCGCCCACCGCCTTCCTGATCTGCTCGAATGGCCTCATTGCCTTTTTCAAGTCGGCATTCGAGATATGGGTTCCGTTCGAGGCTTCGGCCGACTCGTCGAACGGCCATATCTTCATGCCGGTGATGCCCATGTCCAGCAGCGACCGGGCCAGTTCACCGGCGTCGGTCTTGAACGCCATCAGGTCTTCGTAAGGGCGGTTCTTGTCGGCCTTCGCCGGCAGGCCGAAATTTTCGGTGCCCTGGGTGGGCTTGGCGCGCACGTACTGGTAGCCTGCGCAGGTGTTGTAGACGCGCACCTTGTCGCGCGAAGCACCGCCGAGGAGCTGGTAGATCGGCTGGCCGGTAAACTGGCCGAACAGGTCCCACAACGCGACGTCGACCGCGGAAGCCGCGCGCATCTCCACGCCGACACTGTTGAAGCCGAGATAGGTATTGAGGAACTGGCGGCTGTGCCTGTCGATCTCGAGCGGGTTCTTCCCCAGCAGGTAGGGGGCGCAGGTCTGATGGATGTGCTCGGCCACCGGGGCGACCGCGTAGAAGGTCTCGCCCAGTCCGATAATGCCTTCGTCGGTGTGGATGTGCACCCAGAGAATGTTGGGAAATTCCTCGAGACCGATGGTCTCGACGGCAGTAATTTTCATGAGACTGGCCCCTCCGGCATTGTTATGCTTTTGCAGCCGTGGTTCCGGCTGGTAGAGACGGGAGTTTACCGCTAGCATGCGCACTTTTCAGCAGCAAACACGGGAAGTCACCCCATGAAACCGACCGAGCGATCGATCCGGCCGCGCCGCAGCCTGCTTTTCGTCCCGGGACTGCGGCCGGATCGTTTCGCCAAGGCGCTCGATAGCGGAGCCGACATCGTCTGCGTGGACATGGAGGATGCGGTCGCGCGCGGCCGCAAGGACGAAGGGCGCGCGCTGACCTTACCGCTGTTCGGAAAGAACACCCACCCCCACGTCGAGCAGATGGCGCGTATCAACGGTCTCTCGACGCCGGACGGGCTCAAGGACCTGACCGCGATCATCGAATGCGAAGCGCCGCCGCCGGCGATCATGATCCCGAAGATCACGTCGGCCGAGGAAGTGCAGCTGATCGAGACGCTGCTGTCCGCCGGCCCCGCGCGTCACATCCGCTTCTGCGTGATCATCGAGACCAATCAGGGTCTGGAGCGCGCCCTGGAGATCACCCGTGCATCCTCCCGCATCGACTCGGTTATTCTCGGCGCGGTGGACTTGTCCGCCGACCTGCGTTGCGAGAAATCCTGGGAGCCGCTGCTCTACACCCGCTCGCGGCTGGTGCATGCGGCGGCCTCCGCCGGCATCGATCTTCTGGATGTGCCGTTCCTGAACCTCGACGATCCGGAAGGGTTGCGACAGGAGGCGCAGGCCTGCGCCCGGCTGGGTTTCACCGGCAAGGCCTCGATTCATCCGAACCAGATCCCGATCATCCACGAGGCTTTCACGCCGGACCAGAAGACCATCGCGAAGGCCCGCAAGGTCTGCGCCGCTTTTGAACAGGACAAGACCGGCCTGGTGGTGGTGGACGGAGAACTGATCGAGCTGCCGGTGGTGCGCTCGATGTACCGGGTACTCGCAATTGCCGAGCGAACCACCTTACCCCGGCCCTCTTCCCCTAAAGGCGGAGAGGGAGCATGAAAGTCAAAATCAAATCTAACCTGCGCAGCGCACCTTCTCCGCTCCACCTCACCCCGGCCCTCTCCCCCCTGACCTCACCCCGCCCCTCTCCACAAGTGGAGAGGGAGGAAAGGTCAAGATGCGGAGAGGGAGCAAAAAATACCAGCGGCAGTGATCGTCTCTTGCTCTTAACTCCTTCTCCGCCCGCTTGCGGGGGGACTCTTTTCAGTACCCCCTTGAGGGGTAGAAGGCGGGGATGAGGTGGGTG
>JBOIFZ010000409.1:0-2561 GCA_050741735.1 Burkholderiales bacterium | reverse complement strand
CGACCAGCACCAGGCGCTGCTCGCGCGTGCCCAGCGGCAGAACCAGGCGTCCGCCTTCCACCAGTTGCGCAGCCAGCGCCTCGGGTACATGCGTCGCCGCCGCCGCCATCACGATGGCGTCGAAGGGGCCGCCGTCCTTCAGTCCGAGATGGCCGTCGCCGTGCCGGAGTTTGATGTTGCGGATTCCAAGTTCGCGCAATCTCACCCGCGCCTTGGACAACAGGCCGGCGAGACGCTCGATCGAATAGACTTCGCGCGCCACCCGCGACAATACCGCAGCCTGGTAACCGCAACCAGTGCCGATCTCGAGCACTTTGCCGAGCGCGCGGCCGGCGCGCGCCAGTTCGACCATGCGGGCGACGGTGAACGGATTGGAAATAGTCTGGCCGAAACCGATGGGGAGCGATACGTCGTCGTAGGCACGGCTCGCCAGCGCCTCGTCAACGAACATGTGGCGCGGCACATCCGCCATCGCACCCAGCACCACCTCGTCCTTTACGCCCTGGTCGCGCAGGCGTTCCACCATGCGCATACGGGTGCGCTGGGAGGTCATGCCGATGCCGCTGAGCCTGCTGTTCATGTCGGATGGAAATGACCGTGCCAGTGCTCTAGGTGAGTGCCGGTTCTTTCAGCCAGTCGCGCACGCTTTCCAGCCTGGCGTACTGCGTGAGATCGATCTGCAGCGGCGTCACCGAAACCATCCGGTTCGCAACCGCGTGAAAATCCGTGCCCTCGCCCGCATCCTCCGCGTCGCCGGCGGCACCGATCCAGTACACCATTTCGCCGCGCGGGTTGGTGGACCTTATCACCGGTTCGGACTTGTGCCGCCGTCCCAGCCTGGTCACTGCCGTTCCCGCCAGCTGATCGGCGGGCACATCCGGAACATTGACGTTGAGCAGCACCGGAACGGCAATCGGCCGGCGACGAAAACGCTCGACCACGTCGCACACTGCCTGCGCCGCGGTCGGATAATTGCCCGCCGCCTTGCTCGCCAGCGACACCGCGATCGAGGGAATGCCCAGGAGATATCCTTCCGTCGCCGCCGCCACCGTTCCGGAGTATATGGTGTCGTCGCCCATGTTGGCACCGTGATTGATGCCCGAAATCACCATGTCCGGGAGCCGGTCCAGCATGCCGGTCACGGCGAGGTGCACGCAGTCGGTGGGCGTGCCGTTGACGTAATGAAAGCCGTTGTGCGAGCGCCTGACCTGCAACGGGCGATCGAGGGTGAGCGAATTGCTGGCGCCGCTGTGGTCGCGCTCGGGCGCCACCACGACGATCTCGGCATGTTTTGACAGCGCCTCGGCGAGCGCAGCGAGGCCGGGAGCGAAGTACCCGTCGTCGTTGCTCAGGAGAATGCGCATCGGAGAGAAGGACTGCGAATCAGGCTTCGGTCGAGGGCACCCCGGGAAACAAAAGACCTGGAAACTGGATCTTCCCGTCCGTGAATTTTTCTCGCGAGCCCGCCGGCCCTTCCTCTGTACCGCGATAGTTGGTCGGGGCGAGAGGATTTGAACCTCCGACCACCTGCACCCCATGCAGGTACGCTACCAGGCTGCGCTACGCCCCGAATCGAGAGTGGATTATAGCAGAGACCCCGCGCAGCACACGTGTCAGGCGCGCAGGATTTCGAGGAGACTCTGGATTTCCCGGCGCAACAGTGCCGGATTGAATCTGGAGGAAGACGATTTGAGTTGCACTGCAGACTCGTCCAGCCGCGCCCGGGCGCCGCTGATGGTGAATCCCTGCTCGTACAGCAGTTCGCGGATGCGTCGGATCAGCAGCACTTCGTGGTGCTGATAATAGCGCCGGTTGCCGCGCCGCTTCACCGGCTTCAACTGGGTGAACTCCTGCTCCCAGTAGCGCAGCACGTGCGGCTTGACCCCGCATAACTCGCTGACCTCACCAATGGTGAAGTAGCGTTTTGCGGGGATCGGGGGCAGCGGGGTCTTAGGACTGCTGCTGTTGCGGTTGCTGCTGTCCACCGTAGTTCTTTTCCACCATCGCCTTCAGTTTCTGGCTGGCATGAAAGGTCACGACCCGACGCGCCGTAATCGGGATTTCCTCGCCGGTTTTTGGGTTGCGGCCCGGCCGCTGCGGCTTGTCGCGCAACTGGAAATTGCCGAAACCGGACAGCTTCACGCCCTCCCCGGCTTCGAGTGCAATGCGCACTTCCTCGAAGAAGGACTCCACCATGTCTTTGGCTTCGCGCTTGTTCAAACCGACTTTCTCGAACAACAGATCCGCCAGGTCTGCTTTGGTCAGTGTCATGACTTCACCTTATTGTCTCAGCTTGGCACCGTATTCTTGTTCCAGGACCTTGCGCAGACCCGCAATCGCGGCGTCCACTTCGGCATCCGTCAGAGTCTTTTGAGTATCTTGCAATAACACACGGAAAGCAAGACCTTTTTCCCCGTTTTCGATGCCCTTGCCGCGGTACACATCGAACACCCGGACCTCGTGAACGATGGCCGGTTTCGCCCGCAAAAGCCCGTCCAGAATGGCTTGCACCGGGGTGGTTTCGTCCACGGTTACCGCCAGGTCGCGGCGTACCGGGGGGA
>JBOIFZ010000408.1:0-3439 GCA_050741735.1 Burkholderiales bacterium | reverse complement strand
GGGAGTGCGTCATCGTTGCCAACGACGCCACGGTGAAGGGCGGCACCTATTTTCCGATGACGGTGAAGAAGCACGTGCGCGCGCAGGAGATCGCGCAGCAGAACCGGTTGCCGTGCATCTACCTTGTCGATTCCGGCGGTGCGAACCTGCCCACCTGGGACGAGGTGTTCCCGGACCGCGATCATTTCGGGCGGATCTTCTACAACCAGGCGAACATGTCGGCGGCCGGGATTTCGCAGATTGCCGTGGTGATGGGTTCATGCACCGCGGGCGGTGCCTACGTGCCGGCGATGGCGGACGAAGCGATCATCGTCAGGAACCAGGGCACCATCTTTCTGGCCGGGCCGCCGCTGGTCAAGGCCGCGACCGGCGAAGTGGTGAGCGCGGAAGAGCTGGGCGGCGCGGACGTGCATGCGCGCACTTCCGGCGTCGCGGACCACTACGCGCTCAACGATCCGCATGCACTGGAACTGGCGCGCCGCATCGTTTCGCACCTCAACCTGAAAAAGGAGATCGCGCTCGAGATCCGCGAGCCGCGCGAGCCGCTTTACGAAGTGACCGAACTGCACGGCGTGGTGCCCACCGATGCACGCAAACCGTTTGACGTGCGCGAGGTGATTGCCCGGATCGTGGACGGCAGCGAACTGGACGAATTCAAGCCGCTCTACGGCACCACACTGACGTGCGGCTTCGCGCACATTTTCGGCTACCCGGTCGGAATCCTTGCCAACAACGGCATCCTGTTTTCCGAGTCCGCAATGAAGGGCGCACATTTCATCGAGTTATGCGCGCAGCGCCGCATCCCGCTGGTTTTCCTGCAGAACATCACCGGCTTCATGGTGGGCAAGAAGTACGAGGCCGGCGGCATCGCCAAGGACGGTGCCAAGCTGGTGACTGCCGTGTCCTGTGCGCGCGTGCCGAAGTTCACGGTGATCATCGGCGGCAGCTTCGGCGCCGGCAACTACGGCATGTGCGGCCGCGCCTACAGCCCGCGTTTCCTGTGGATGTGGCCGAACGCGCGCATCTCGGTTATGGGCGGCGAGCAGGCGGCAGCCGTGCTGGCGCAGGTCAAGCGCGATGGCCTGGAGAAATCCGGCAAGTCGTGGAGCCGGGAAGACGAAGAAGCTTTCAAGGCGCCGATCCGCGCGCAGTACGAGACCCAGGGGCATCCGTACTACGCCAGCGCGCGGCTGTGGGACGACGGCGTGATCGATCCCGCCGACACCCGCATGGTGCTGGGACTGGGAATCTCCGCCGCGCTCAACGCGCCGATCGAGGAAACGCGCTTCGGCGTGTTCCGGATGTAGACCATGGACGCGCGTTTGCCTCACAGCGGCATGGAGTCGATCTACCTCACCGAGGAGCATGTCGCCCTGCGCGACCAAGTCGCGCGGTTTCTGGCGAAAGAAGTCGAGCCGCATGGGCAGGCATGGGAAGAACAGGGCTATGTCCCGCGCGAGGTTCTGCGCAAGATGGGCGAACTGGGGTTCTTCGGAATTACCTACCCGGCCGAGTACGGCGGTGCGGAGGCCGACGCGCTGACCGCGCTGGTGTTCGCCGAAGCGGTTTCGCGCACTACCTTCGGCGGTTTCGCGGCGACCGTCCTGGTACACACCGATATGGCCTCGCCGCATCTGGTCAACGCAGGCTCAAAGGCGCAGCTCGACAAATACCTGCCCGCGATCATCCGCGGAGAGCGCATCACTGCGGTCGCGGTCACCGAGTCGGACGCCGGATCCGACGTTGCAGCAATCCGCACGCGCGCCCGCAGGGACGGCAACGGCTGGGTGCTGAACGGCGCCAAGATGTTCATCACCAACGGAGTGCATGCGGATCTCTACTTCGTCGCGGCGCGCACCGACCCTGAAGCCAAGGGGTCACGCGGCATCTCGATGTTCATCGTCGAGAAGGGTCTCCCGGGGTTCCGCGTCGGCCGCGCACTGAAGAAGACCGGCTGGCTGTGCTCGGACACCGCGGAACTCGTATTCGAGGACTGCGGCGTGCCGGCGGAGAACCTGCTCGGGGAAGAGAACGCCGGCTTCTACGCGGTGATGAAGAATTTCCAGACCGAGCGCATCGCCGGCGCCGCCATTGCGGTCGGGCACGCGCTGACGGCGTTGCGTCTGACCGTCGAGTACGTCAAGAGCCGCAAGGCCTTCGGCGGGGTGCTATTCGACAAGCAGGTGATTCGCCAGCGTCTGGCGATGCTGGAGGCCAAAACGCACGCGGCGCGCCAGTTTCTCTACCACTGCGGTTGGCTGGCGGCGCAGCGGCGCGACTGCGTGCGCGAAGTGTCGATGTTGAAAGCCCTGACCGGCGAACTGGTGAACGAAGTGCTTTACACCTGCCAGCAGTTTCATGGCGGCATGGGATACATGCGCGAGAGCGCCATCGAGCGCCTGGCGCGGGATTCGCGCGTGCTCTCCATCGGCGGCGGCGCGACCGAAGTGATGCTCGAGGAAGTGGCGAAGCGTTTCGCCCCGGACTGAGCAACGATTGCAGCATTGAAAATGCTTCACCACAGAGACACGGAGAAAGTCGGGGCGAGAATGAGAACCCCGTTCCATCCATCGGAAGCTCGCCCCGCCAAGACGATTTCGGGTCTGTCTTATCATTTCCTGTTCCTGATCTTCTCTGTGACTCTGTGTCTCTGTGGTTCAAGGGAGTTGTTGAAATGAAATACGACACCCTGGAAACCGAGACCACACAGGGGCTGGCCGTGGTGCGCATGAACCGTCCGGACCTGCACAACGCCTTTGACGACCACCTGATCGCGGAGCTGACCACGGAACTGCGCCGCCTCGACCACACGCCGGAAGTGCGCGTGGTCGTGCTCGCCGCCAACGGCAAGATCTTCTCCGCGGGCGCGGATCTCAACTGGATGCAGCGCATGGCGAAATATTCCGAGGCCGAGAACCTGCGCGACGCGGTGGCGATGGCCGGCCTGATGCGCACGCTGCACGGAATGCACAAACCGACGATTGCGCGGGTGCAGGGCGCGGCGTTTGGCGGCGGTGTGGGACTGGTCGCGTGCTGCGACATTGCGGTGGCTGCCGCTGACGCGTCGTTCTCATTGTCTGAGGTGCGGCTGGGGCTGATCCCTTCGGTGATCAGCCCCTACGTCATCGCCGCAATCGGCGAGCGCGAGGCGCGGCGTTACTTCCTTACGGCCGAGCGCTTCGGCGCCGAAGAGGCCAGGCGCATCGGCCTGGTGCACGAAGTCACCAACGGCGACCGGCTCGATCAAGCGGTTAAGAATTTCGCCGATTATCTGCTCAAGGGGGGACCGAACGCGCTGGCAGCGGCAAAGAAACTGATCGCCGACGTTGCCCGCCATCCGCTGGACGATGCGCTGATGGAAGAAACCGCGCGGCGAATTGCTTCGATCCGCGTCAGCCCGGAAGGGCGCGAAGGCTTGAGCGCTTTCCTGGAGAAACGC